>JAJYPG010000051.1 GCA_021795535.1 Planctomycetota bacterium | reverse complement strand
ATAGCGGCGTGGCGGACCATTCCGGCGACGTGCATAAGTTTGGCCTGCGGCTCGCGTGAGAATTCACTGCTGGTGCTGCGGAGGGCAAATAATTGGTAGGGGCGTCCGATTGACCGCTTGGAATCAGTGTAAACCACGCGATCAAATATTTTTGGGCAGATCGTGCCGCGTCTTTGGGCAAAATCCATAGTGCGGCATACATTTTTCGAATAGGCATACTGCAAATCGCCGAGAGAACCTATCTTAGGCACACGAAGGGCATCAGCATTCGGTAGAACCTCCGGGCGTGGAATCCATCGAATACCCATAATTTTATCGACATCCGCAGATGTGGCAAATGAGGTTCTTGCAAACGCGAAATCGACCGCCCATCCAAAATAACCGATGCAATTTACTAAATTAGTAAGTTCCTTGAACGGCACCGTGTCATTGATTTGAACATCCCAGAGGTAATGCACTGACATCTGGGGCGGGGACTCCCCGGCGAAGATCGATGGGCGAAATTTTCGAACTGAACTTCGCCGATGTAAAAGTGAGTTATCGTTATCTGGGACAAAGTGGTTCCGCGCGACCCCGCTCTCGGTGTTAGCGGCGATTATCTGTGGCGTGGGATGTTTTTCGAACCACTGCAACGTGACTGAAACATCGTGTTTCGATCCCGTGCGCAAGCCGCTCGCCGTAAGGGTCTGGAATAAACGGAAAGGGGATGGAGGCCACTCGGGAGTTTCTCCATCGGCCTGAACGCCGTGGTATCGATCGGTTACCCATTGGACTGTGACGCAAAAATAATCGCCCATGATTAACCCTCTTCTGCATCAGGGTCAGCACTGGCAGTTTTGATGGCAGCGTTCATCTTGGCGGCGTCGAACTGTATCGTTTTTTCACCTTCTGTAATCTTGAATGCCCTTGCCGCATTTTCTGCATATTGCCGCGCATCATCATAAGAAAGATTGATCTCCGACTCAGTACCATCACGTTTAACGAGCGCGAGGGCATATCGGCCATACTCATTTTCCTTCATTCGTTGTTCAGCACGCTTTGGATCCAGAACGAGTTGGCAACCCTGACGCAGGTTGAAGTCCTGTTCATAAAGCAGGGCGACAAGCGACAGACCCAGCAAGTAACAATTCAGGGCATCGTTATCGCTTTTATCCACAGCCCTTGCTGCACGAAGGTTCACCAGGTTAATGGCCGCGTCGCGCCGAATATCGCCATTAACAAGAACTCCGCCATGTACGCGAAATGCCAATTCCTTATTCTTTTCTTTCGTCGGCATTGTCACGACAGGTACCGCAAGAAGCCCCTGGCCCGAAAGTTTGTCATTCTTGGTTTTCGGGTCGATGATTGGCGTTTCTTTGTCATCTACAATTTCCTTGTAGCCAAAGGGAGGCACATATTGCGATGCGCGCGTCAAGACATCGACGTTAGTTGCGCGGATCGTCGATTGCATCAATCGCGGAATCTTCTCGCCTCCATCTCGCGAGTTCCACGCTCCGAAGACAATTGAGGTTGGTGCGATTCGGGCTAACGAAGAGGCGTCGCCCTTGCCATACTGTAGGAGGGCTTGGCTAACCGTATGGGCCCAATCTGAAAATCGGATTGCCGCATCGGCGACCCGATGCCCAATTTCGAGCAGGCTCTTCGATTCTTCACTCTTCCCGGACTTCACTTTCACCGTCACTTTTGGAACCATGCGGGGCGAAAAGGTGTCGAATATCGGTTCGATTCGGTTCGATTGCGAGGCGATACTGTCGATCAGACAGATATTGCGCCCACCAGAAAGCATGTCTACGTTATACGGATGTCGCTGTTGCGAGGATGGCCTCATCGCAAATGTTGGTGGGAAGATGGGGGCATCGTAGCCGTCGATAGGCCGCAAATATTGCCGCAGCACGATTGCAACCACGTCGGTATCCTTTAGCCAAGATGATGGATTATCCTTATTCATGGTAGTCTCCAAATAAATGAAACATTATCAGTAAACGCTTTGTAACGATTTCCAGTATCCCGTGCCGCCAGTCCGAACTTGGCCAGCGCAGTGACGACCGATGGTACCCTCCCTTTTGCAGCGGCAGCTGCGCATATTACTGGCAGTGGAACCGACCATATTGAAAGGCCAAATAGCCCATCTGCCGCAGGCGCGACTGCGAAACGTTGCAGTCCTATCAGACACAGGAACTCCGTCCACACTCGTGCAGTTAGGGCTTGGCCAATTTTGTCCGGGGAATATCCAATGTCCTGCGCTGTTCCGGCCCGACCCGAGTCAAAGCTTAGTGGAGCCACGGGGGCACCGTCGGATTGCCGACGGATTACGGTCTCAAAGGCAAAAAGATCGTCGGCAACCTCTGGTTTCAGGGAGTTTTTAATTTCCTTGGCGATTTCAGCCACTTCCTGCTTGCCAGCCCAGGTTTTCAGATCGTCCCCACCACAGGCGTCGTTAAGCCACCAATCGACCCTCATGTTGAACGGGGAATCCAGGGTGAATCCGGAAAAGATGCGGAGGGAGTTTAACCGCTTTCGCTCCGCTTCCTCAAACTTTGGTAGAACTTTGCCACGTCGCTTCAGGTCATGTTGTTTTTGGACAAGGGCTTGCAGCCTTGCGGAGTCCTCGGGAGGTATGGTTGGCTTGAGTGGGCAAGAAATAATCTCCTTCAGCAACTCGTAGAGTGTCTTGCGTGGGTCAGCCGTACCCATGCAAAATTGCGTTTGTCCAAACCACCCCTCCGCGCCCGGCCAGAGGCGGTCGGCCAGTTCCAGCAGGCCGCAGCAGGCGAAGAACTGGCCGGGGTTGGTCAGATCAACCGGGATGATGATGTTCGGTGTTGGGTTAGTCATTCTTACTCCCCTTGTTTTCCGCCGAGGCCAGCGCGTCGGCGCAGCGAAGCAGGTTCTCCAGCCATGCTAACCGCCAGTAGCCGTATTTGCGCTGCAACCGCACAAAGCGGCGCATCGCTTCCGTGGCAATTTCAGGTGATCTCGCGCGGGCGTCCGGGTCAAAGCCGCCTTTGGGAAAGTGCGGCCTCGCGCGGCCATGGTGCGTGGCAATCAAGTGGGCGGCAAGATCAAAGATTTCCGTATCCATCTTTCCGGCATGAGCGTCAACAAATTCGCGCAGCGACCCGAACTCATGGCGGTAGCCGTTTGAGTTAAGCCCCATTTTACCCCCGGACTTTCCCAGCGTCTCCGGTGCCCACGGCTTTCCTGCGGGCGTTGTCTGGCCATCCACAAGCCGCTGCCAGAGTTCGCGGTTCTTGCCGTGGTCATGGTATTTCGCTGCCAGGCGCAAGGCGTCTGCGATGGGCGGTTCCAGGGTCAGATCTAACGCAATTCTTTCTGCATGCTTTTCAACGCTGGCAACGTGTTCTGCGAGGGACTGCTTTTCACTGCCGTATTCCCGGCGACTGCGCTTGGGTGCCGCACTGATCAACTGACGCGCGGTGTCCCCGTCGGGGGGTAGGTCCAGTATAAACTCGGAAAAGGTTTCCGCATCCGGAGGCTTCTCGCCGGAAAGCGGTTGTTCTGTCGGGCCAGTTCTGATAAGCCTGTACCGGCGGTCGGTGCCCGGACGTTCTATGTCGGCGACATCAGCAGGATCGGTTGCTTTGGCGGGACCAGCGGTATCGGGATCTGAAGCTGGTATGGGAAAACTTGTATCCAGTACGCCAACCCCGCGTTCAATTCCGCCGAAAGATGCCGGAAGAATGAGGTCAGCATTAAGAATATCTCGTGTATCCGGATTCGGCTTTTTCCCGAGGCGCTCGAGTAATGTGTTGACCGCGATGGTTCGCAGGCCGCCTTGATCAAGGACGCATGGACGGTTCTTGATATCTTCCCGGACTTTATCAGCCAGGTTCGCCCACCGTTCCGCCAACTGCTTCGCTGCTTCATCCGGTGGAACGGTCAGTGTTTCATGCGGCAAAACCCGGTGGGCATCAAACCATTCTTCAATATCATCAATGTCGAGATCGCCAAATCCGTCCTCATCCAGTTCCGCCCGCCATGCGATGGTTGTTTGCGGCATATCCTTGGAAATCCCGCGCAGCCAATCAGCTACGGGCGGCCGTCCGGGCATAGCCTCGGCGATCGAGGTCATGGACCAGGCGTCGAGAAGAATATCCGTCACTTGAGCAATCGCCGGTTTGGGTGCCAGGGCATCCACTGGTTTTTCCAGATTGGCAAACGCTTTCGGGCTGGCGTCAAGTATTCCATCCGTTAGCCGGGGGAGTTGCTTATTGAGTATTTCGATTGTTTTGATTGTCGCCGTTTCGTAGCTGTGAGGTGGGGAGGCGTCTTCCCCGCTTTTTTCAGATTCCTTTTGCTTTTTCGCAAAGAGATGCACGGTGGCGCAGGTTTCTCCCCTGCGATTAACCCGGCCCAGTCGCTGAATAATGGAATCCAGCGGTGCGGCATCACAAACCAGGTGGTCTGCATTCAGGTCGAATCCGACCTCGCCCGCGCTGGTTGACACCAGAATTGCCGGGCCGTTGTCGGGTTGATTTTGCGGTTCAAGAAACCGCTTCATCACCTGCTTTTCCATCAGTTCGTCACGTTCAAGGCCGCGCATAGTGCCGGTTAATATTTCAACGCATTTCGCGGGAGTTTTCTTCTTGCCCATCGTTTTTTTTATCGCGTCGGCGATTTTCTGGGCATCCTCCGGGGAACGTACAAAGACGACTACGCGGGAGCCGTCCGTAGCGAGTTGCGATGCCTCTTTTACGATTTCAGGTTTCACTTCCTCGATATCTTCGCTTATGCGCAAGCGCTTTTCCGCTTGGTAACGTTTGGCGATAACATTGCTCTCCCTGTCGCCTTTCAAATCGGACTCCTCAAGGCGAAATGCGTCCTGGTGGTCCGTAACGGTCGTCGCGGACATGTGCACTACCCGCATCGGTTGGCCACTCTTTTGGAAAGGTCCATCGCTTCCAATATCACGCAGTAATTTTGCAAACGGCTGGCTTAAGTGCGCTTCATCGAGAATCAACAACGAATCCTGCCCCAGCAATCCCGCGTCCAGTGGGCGCTGCTTGTAGGAACTGCGGTAGCCGCTGAAAAGCAATCGGCTGCCGATCATGTCCACCGTTCCGATGATGATGGCAGGTTTTGATGGATCACAGGTCCACTCGCGGTTGTCAGCAAATTGGCCCCGGAGTGTGCTTATGGTGGGGATTTCGAGGCCGGCATCTGCGGCGCTTTTCCGGATTTTCTGGGCCACGTCCGTTGCCTGATCCACTACGGTCCGGCGGTCAACGACGTAAACCAGACGTGTCGGCAGTCGCACCGAATTCTTCTGTGCGTCAGCACGAGCAATTAGCCAGATTGCGATAACGGCGGTCTTGCCCATGCCGGTGGGCAGGTCGATGACCGGATTTATTTTGTTTTCCCGCCATTGGGCGTATAGCCGGCACTGCCATTGCAGCGGGTCATTGCCGGTTAAGACCTTGAATATTTGCCTGAATTCCATCGTCTCTCACTTAGACCAGACACATCCGCCATCGCGCTGGCGAGGTGTCTTTGTTTCGTAATTGCCGTGCGAGTATGGACTGGCTTGTAGTGCTCTGTCAAGCCTACAAATTAGGATTGATTGGCCGCATTAGTGAAAAAGGCGCGACACCAAGGCCGGCGGCACGCTTGGCGATGGGGTGGCGGGCGGGTATGATTTTGAACCGGTAAGGCTGTTGCTTGCCTCCGAATATTGACTGCCGGATGAGCTGCGGGCGGGCGGTGCACCGGCGTGCGGCTATCATTTTACACTTTTGGCCAATAAAAATGTGGGCCGGAAAGGAACTCATGGGCGTCCCAATTTCACAGATGTGGACTGTTGCAACCTATGTCATGTCGCAGCGGCTCAAAGGCCGTAAGCGCTATCCGCTGGTTTTGATGCTTGAGCCGCTGTTCCGTTGCAACTTGGCCTGCGCAGGGTGTGGAAAAATTCAGTATCCGGCGCACATTCTTAAATCACAACTTACGCCCCAACAATGCTTTGACGCCGTTGAACAGTGCGGCGCCCCCATGGTCAGTATTCCCGGCGGCGAGCCGCTGCTGCATCCGCAGATTAAAGAAATTGTTGAGGGGTTAATCGCCCGTAAAAAATATATATATCTGTGCACCAATGCCTTACTGCTTAAGCAGAAAATTGATCTTTTCAAACCATCGAAATACCTGACATTCAGCGTTCATCTTGACGGTCGGAAGGAACACCATGATTTTTCAGTCTGTCGGGAGGGTGGCTACGATATTGCTGTGGAAGGCATCAAGGAAGCGGTGAAGCGCGGCTTCCGGGTCACAACCAATACCACATTGTTTGACGGTGCTGACCCCGCCGGCGTGCGCGGATTTTTTGACGACATGATGCAACTGGGTGTGGAAGGCATGATGCTTTCACCCGGTTACAGCTATGACAAAGCGCCGGATCAGCAGCACTTCCTGGGGCGGGCCAAAACCCGGCGACTTTTCAGCACGATTCTCAGCAACCGGGACAAAAAGTGGCGGTTTAATCAAAGCCCGCTGTTTTTGGAATTTCTTATGGGAAAGCGGTCGTATGCCTGCACGCCATGGGGAATGCCCACCTACAACGTCTTCGGCTGGCAGAAACCGTGTTACCTGCTGCAGGACGGTTACGCCGATACAATCAGTGAATTGCTGGAAACCACAAGCTGGGACCATTACGGCGCGGAATCAGGAAATCCGCGCTGCACCAATTGCATGGTTCACAGCGGTTATGAAGCCAGTGCGGTCAATGATACGTTTGGATCTTTGCGTGGCCTATTGGCCACCGCGCGGGCAACGCTTTTTGGCGGCAGTTATGTAAACCGTGAGGCGCTGGAGGCCCTGCAGCAGCCGGTGGAGAACACTCGTCACCGTTTCATACCCTTAAGCGTCAGCGCCGGTAAGACGGCAGCATCCGACAATCACACAGAACGATCAGCTTCGCGGGCCAATGATGAGGTCGGCGTTTAATTTCAGACTTCTGTCTATAACGGATTAAAATTTTTATATGACAACACAAGAACATGTCTCCACAGCCCAGGCTCCGGCGGATAATGCTCCGGCAACGGAGCATGAAAATCTTGAGGGATACAACCCCCGGCTTGATTCCCTGCCGATGGTTCGGGACGTCGTGGAAAAAGCCTTCAGCTACCGCGGTGATATAACGATTGTTAATCGCCGGGGCGATGCGGTTGAAGGTTATATCTTTGACCGGCAGGCGGAATCCTCCGATACCGCCAAATGGATACTGCGGATGATCATCAAAGATTCCACCGATCGCACGACCATCCGATATGATGACATTGTCAGCATCCATTTCACCGGTAAAGACCCGGCGGCGGGCAAGAGCTTCCAGACCTGGCTGAAAAAATATCAGGAAAAAAAGGCGGCGGGCGAAAAAAATATCCGCATCGATCCTGAACCACTTTGACTAACTCCTAACGCCGGATTCATTTGCCGGATCTTCGGCCGCGGCGAGGCGCGGGGCGCTGATGGTTAATTCAATGGCTTTGTATTGTGCGGCGGCTTCCGGCGTGATCTGATGTTGGCGCCTGGCAAATTCGCCGGCTTGGCGTGGTTGCAAATCAGGTGATTGCGGACCGTCATGGCGTTTGAGCACGTGATAAAATTGA
>JAJYPG010000050.1 GCA_021795535.1 Planctomycetota bacterium | reverse complement strand
GAAATTTTCCGGCATGCCGGGGGCTTGCTTTCCACCGGTGGGAGAGCCTATGCTGGTATACAAGTACTGGTTGTTGGAAATCGACCAGTCCATGAGGAGTATAAACATGCCAATTTATGAATTCGAATGTAGAGATTGCGGCAAAACGTTTGACTATCTTGCGCCAAACATGCAGGTCCAATCGCAAAAGGCGACGTGCCCGCAGTGCCAGTCCAAAAATACCATGCGCAAGGTCTCGGTATTTGCCGTCTCCAACGCGCAGCCCGGCGGGGCACCGATGCCCGGCGGCGGCGGTGGTGGTGGTGGTGGTGGATGCTGCTGCGGCGCGGGTGGATGCGGATCGCATAATTAATTAGACCGCGTTCGCGTCTGATGCGGAACCGTGAGCCAAGGTCGCGTTTTTGTCCTGACGGTTTTGACCATTTTTCATTGAGCCTGGAACGTTGTTTTCCACGGAGTTATTATGCCCACGAATATAAACGGCAAAAAAGTCCTCATGTTTGTTGAAAACATTTACGAGGATCTGGAACTCTGGTATCCCAAGCTCCGGCTCGAAGAAGCCGGTGCGGCGGTGGTGCTTGCAGGCCCTAAGGCGGGTGTTACCTACTTGGGAAAACATGGCTATCCGGCCATCTCTGATGCTGCGATTACGGATATCAATGGAGATGATTTTATCGGTGTAATTTGCGCGGGCGGCTTTGCCCCGGATAAATTACGCCGGGACGCCAAGGTAAAATCACTGGTATCGCATTTCGCGGGCAAAGGGCAATTGGTGGCGGCGATATGCCACGGTGGCTGGATTCCAATTTCCGCTGGCGTATACCGCGGCGTTCGCGTTACCGGATCACCGGGAATTAAAGATGATCTGGAAAATGCGGGCTGTATATGGGTTGATGCACCGGCGGTGGTGGATCGGCATTTTGTATCAAGCCGTAAACCGGATGATTTACCGGCATTCTGCAAAGGTGTATTGCAAGTGTTGATGAGATAACGTCCGATAACTTCGGGGCAAGATCGCACTACCATATCCCGAGTTGCGGGCAATACGCCAAAGAGAAAACAACCAATAAATAAGGGTGGACTTTTCTTTAAGGCTGTGGTTGCGTAAAATAGTTGTGTGTTATTTAGGAGTCTAACAAGATGGCGATTGCATTAACCGAAACAGCGGCAAAAGAAATTAAGAACATTATCAAGGACCAGGGGCTTTCTGAACAAGCCGCCCTGCGTGTTGGGGTGAAGGGTGGTGGCTGCTCCGGATTCAGTTATGTTCTGGATTTGACCGAAGATGCCGTGGAAACCGATGAAATCATGGAATCCCATGGAATAAAGGTTTTAGCGGATCGGAAAAGTTATCTGTACCTTAATGGTACGGAAATCGACTTCAAAGATGAAGTCATGGGCCGTGGATTTGTATTCAAGAATCCGAATGCTACGCATACCTGCGGTTGCGGCTCATCGTTTAGCGCGTAATCCTGGGTTCCGACTCATCAATGGTGAACCTCGCGTCAGCACGGGTCAAGCTGTCATTTGTCAAGGCGTGTGGTGAACGGCAAACTTACGAGATGCGTCGTGATGAGTCGGCGGACTTTGTACTTATTTGGGGTAGTTCTGCCTGCTGGTAGAGCGATGGTTCAGTATTTGTTTGACAATCCGCATTGAAGTACCGGCTGGGAGCATTGATACCGCCGCGCGGACTTTCGCTTATAAGGCGGTTTGGGGTTATACTGCGTAACTGGTATAGATCAGTTGTTTGGCGAAAGGATTCCGCTATGCGTCCAAATTGGACCAGCCGACTCGTTATTCGGAACATTGTATTGACGTTTGCATTGCTGCTGATTGTCAGCGGGGCATTAAGCCTTGCGGGCTGCGGTGGCATAACGAATAACCCATTTGCGAAGCGTAAGCCCCTGGTGGTAACGCCGTATCCGGCGGATTTGTCGATCATCATTGATCGCAATACGGATACCTATTTCAGCCGCCAGCATGTGCATCAGGTCATTTCCGCCCGCGACATGATGAGTCGCACGACGTACACGAACTTTGCCGATTACAAAAATCACATAGCTTCGCAGGATCACGTCGATACGCCACTGACGCGCGATCAGCTTCAGGCGATGTGGAACGAAATTACCCGACATCGGCTGCTGAACAACGCCTTTACCTGGCACTATTGGAACAGCCCCGTTGATTATTATCAACGCAATGCCATGACACTGCAGATCCGTGCGAACGGCAAAACTCAGGTCTATCACCAGTATGATCACTGGGACAACAACAAACTCGGCCTGGTGCTGCTGTGTGAATCAGTTGATCTGCCCATTGGTCAGGATGTAAAGCCGGAAATGCCGGTCCCGGCCACTATGCCGGCACCCAAGGCGGATTTGGGAACCCAAAAGCCGTCGGCGAAACCGATGCCCGGTGACGCAAAAGCATCTGATAACAGCTCAATGACAATGCCGCACGCCACGCCGGCCGCCACCACGAAGTGATGCTCGCGGCATTATCGATGCTCTTGCCGCGTTGGTATAATGTGGGCGGCGAAATGCAGGAGTTACACCCATGGGTATGATGGAAGCTTTAAAACGAGCGATTGGCGGTCATCAGCCGACGATTGTAGACTATCAGGCGTGGGGCGCATTGAAGAATTCCGATGCGGATGCCAATAATCCGGATGTTCTCTCACGCGTGGGGCCGACAATCCCGGAAACCAACAATTACAAACTTCAACAGAGTTATGATTCTCTCCTGGAAACTGTGCAGGAACTGCGGGGGTTGTTGGACGGCCAAGTGCGACGACAGGAAGAATTGTTACACCGTCTAACGGCCATGCCCCATGCCGTTGAAGCTCTGCCACAAACCAGCCGAATGCAATCCCAGATGCTTGATGTGGTGACCGATCGCCTGGCGATGCACGCGCAGCAGCAGAAAAAAATTAATGAAGCGCTTTCCGGAATTGCCGTGGGGAAAGATTCCACCGAATGTATGCGACGCCTGCGCGAACAAATAGAAACCGGCAATGAAATTGACCGGCAGTTGGTGGAATCGTTCAATCGTTTTTCCATGATGATTGATCGCCTGCAGGCGGCCAACAATCACGCCGTTGATTGTCTTGAACAGGTGCGGAACAGTTACGCATCCTCCACCATGCAGGTGCAGGAATGGATCGAAAAATCCAAGAGCCGCAATACCTGGATGGTCAATAGTGCATTTGTTATGGCGCTGGTTTCCCTTATTACCATACTGCTGTTACTGGCGTATCACAAATAACAGCTCATGCGCCGGAACGCTTTATGCCCGGAAATTATTTTGGGCCAGGAGCTTCAACATATTGTCGGTAATGTTGACCTGCACACATTTGGGCAATCCATGATATTGCGACAAACGATACGCCGCGTCATCCTGTTGAGCCTGTGCAACGCCCGGAGTAAACGATAAACACGTCATCGCCCCCATCATCAGCACCGCACATTTGCGTCTGTTTATATTCAGTTCCATTTTCCCCAAATCACCCGACACCCGCAGCCGTTGCATCACCAGTTCTTTTTGCAATACCAGTCCACCTATCCGCCCCACCGGCGAAGTGGATGCCAAAACCGCGGGCGCGTTTATTTCCGCCGGCACCGTGGCTGCAGGTGCGGACTCATCACTGGTAAGTAAAGCGGCCTTGGCCGCAGGTGATTTTGCCAGCCATCCGTCAGGCGGCCATGGAACTGGTGCAAGCAGTAAAAGCGGCCCGTGTGGCCTTAAAACAAGTCATTGCGGTGCAGGGCCAGGGCCGCATGGTTCAAGGTGTTACCGCAACTTAACGGTAGCCAGGGCCATGGCGGCAAATAGCGCGGAAAGCAACCAGAACCGCACCACAATCTGCGGCTCGCTCCATCCTTTAAGATGGAAGTGATGGTGGATTGGACTGCATAGAAAAACCTTTTTTCCATGGGTCGCTTTGAAATATCCAACCTGAATCATCACGCTTAACGCTTCCATGACAAATATCCCCCCCACCAGCAGCAGCATGGGTTCCTGCCGGATCACAATGGCGACGTAGCCCACTACGCCGCCCAGAGCCAGCGATCCGGTATCTCCCATAAACACCTGTGCGGGATTGCAGTTAAACCAGAGAAAGCCAAGACAGGATCCGGTAATGGATCCGCAGATAATAGCCAATTCACCGGCATCGCGGATATGGTTAAAATTCAAATTACCTGCCCAACGGGCATCGCCGGTCACGTATGCCAGAATCATAAAGGCAAATGCGACGATAGCCATGCACCCACTGGCCAAGCCATCCATGCCATCGGTAAGATTCACGGCATTGCTGGTTCCGGTGATAACCACCACGGAAATAATGGCAAACAGCCAGGTGGGTAAAACAATATCGCGCGGCAAAAAGGGCCAGTTGAGGTAATGAGCTTGATCATATTTGCCGTGGTAATAAATAAACAATGCCAGCAACACCCCCAGGCCGATCTGAAAAACCATTTTCTCCCACCAGAACAATCCATCTCGGCTGCCCGGAACGCGGCGCTTGGCGGTAAGTTTAAGCCAGTCATCAACGCCGCCCAGCGTGCCGAGATAAACCAGACACAATAAGCCCATCCGGACGTAAAAATTATCCAGCCGCGCGAAGATCAGCGTGGTGAGAAAAATGCTCAGGATAATCAGCATTCCGCCCATCGTGGGAGTATTGGCCTTGGAACTTGTCAACGCATTAATTTGCGCATGATTAAACTCCGGTTGATCACCAAGCTTTTGTCGGCGTAACCATTCAATTGTCGGCCTGCCCGCGGCCAGTACCAGCAGAAAGCTGAAAATAATGGCCAGCGCCGAGCGAAAAATAACCACGTCAATGGGCCAATGCCCCGGCAACCAGTGATGCCCCGCCATCCATGTATATATCAAATACAGCAAAAGTAACGATCCTCCGGATATCGCATTACACCGAGCCTGCGGGGGTTTGTTCCGCAGCACTCATGAGGTCTGACAACTTTTCCAATCGCGTTCCGCGGGATGCTTTCAGCAGTATCACATCGGATTTATTTAACAGGCCCGGTAAATGCGTTCCGGCCACTTGAACGTCCATAAAATGATGAACCGTCATTCCCTTCTGCCGCGCTTCATCGGCCGCATGAAGCATCAGCGGGCCGACAAAAATAAGAACATCAATAGGATTCTCTGCCGCCAGGCGGCCCATTTGCCGATGCAACTCCGCCGATCCCGCCCCCAACTCCAGCATATCGCCCAGAATCGCCACGCGACGGCGATGACCGAGGGCGGCATCGGAAAGCGGTATGGTGGCGAACATTTTAATAGCCGCCGCCATACTTGTGGGATTGGCATTATAGGCATCATTGATAATTAAGTGCGTTCCGATTTGCATGGGTTCCAATCGCATGGAAGCGGGCTTTATGGCCGGCAATCCGGTCTGGATTTCTTCATCTGTCAGCCCCATGCGCCGCGCCACGCCAATAGCCAGCATCGCGTTAAACACATTATGCCGCCCCAGCAATGGCAGATGATACCCCGTGCGACCGTTGACGATAAAATCCGTCCCGGCCAGCGACTCATGAATTTCCGTAGCTTCCATATCGGCACCCGAACCCGCATCGCCAATGGTAAAACGCGGGCCGCGCGTTAATCGCAGAGCATTAAGAAGTTCTGGTGAATCATTGGTTAAAAGCAGAATACCATCCGGCGCAACGAACCGCGCCAACGAAGCCTCTTCCCGCGCCACATGATCAATATCCGTCAGAAATTCCAGATGTTCTAATCCTACTCCCGTAATAACGACAATATCCGGACTGGCCACCTGCCCCAAGGCCTCAACCTCACCGGGTGCGTTGGTGCCGACTTCCAAAACCACGTATTCATGCTGTGGTTGAACCGACAGCAGCGTCAGGGGAAGACCAATATTGTTATTAAAACTCTTCGGACTGGCAACCCCGGAAAAGCGCTGTGACAAAAGCGTCTGAATAATCTGCTTGGTCGTGGTTTTACCATTGGACCCACCAACAGCTATGACCTTGGCCCGCAATTCACGCCGATACGCCGCTGCCAGACGGTTTAAGGCGCGGACGGTGTTATCGCATTGCAGGATCGTCACCGACGCGGCTGTGGCCGCAGCAAGCAGAGCCTCATCCGGTGTACGAGAAACCAGTATTCCCGCGGCTCCTGACTCCATTGCCGCGAAAATAAAATTATGGCCGTCGAAATTCGGACCGATGATGGCGATAAATAAATCGCCCTGATGCAAATCCCGGCTATCGGTAGTGACACGGCCCGTGAATTCGCGTGTGCCGCGAGCCAGCCAACGGCTAAGGGTAACTCTGCGAATTTGTTGAAATGGCCATGGCTTCATGTTTTACCGTTCGTTATTAATCCCAGCCGCGCCAATACCGCTTCTTGCGCGTGCTCTACGTCATCAAAATGATACCGGCTTGTGCCGATGATCTGGTAATTTTCATGTCCCTTGCCGGCAATCAGCACCACATCGCCCTTCTCCGCAAGGTCCATGGCCCGACGGATGGCGCCGGCTCGATCCGGAATCACCGCCAGGCGGTTTCCCAAATCCCCGGAAAAGCCGCACATAATGTGTTCTATGATAACCGATGAACCTTCCGTGCGCGGATTGTCATCAGTCACGATAATCGTATCCGCCAGACGCTCTGCGACCGCCGCCATTTTCGGACGCTTGGTGGCATCCCTATCGCCACCACAGCCAAACACACAGATCACTTTTCCCCGCGTAAAGCCACGCACCGCGGTTAATACATTTTCCAACGCGTCATGGGTATGGGCATAATCCACCAGCACCGCAAAGGGCATTTCATCACGACGCAGGCCCGAAGGTACCACTGGCTGCAATCTGCCGGGAACGATATCTCCCGATTGCAGGCCGGAAATAATAAACTTCCACGCAACGCCCGCCACGTGGCACGCGGCCATGGCACATAAAATATTCTGCACATTATGCCGCCCCACCAAGCCGGTATTAAGCTGCATCGTCTGACCATCGGGCATGCGTACAACTAATTGCATGCCTGTGGCATTCATGGCATGAATGGTGCAGGAAAAGTCTGCCGCGCAATCAATGCCATAAAATATTTTCTTCGCGCGGCAATCCCGGATCATCCGGGCGCTGTACGGGTCCTGGGCATTTATAACGGCATGCGCCTCTGGGTTCAGAGCCTCAAAGAGCCGGGCCTTGGCATCGGCGTACTTTTCCATACTGCCATGATAATCCAGATGATCGCCAGTGAGGTTGCTGAACATTCCGACTTGCACGTCCAGACCCGCCAGACGATTCTGGCTTAATGCATGACTGCTGGCCTCAAGCGCCACGGCACGCACGCCATGATCTCTCATTCGGGCAAGCAGTGCGGCCATTTCAACGGGACCCGGCGTGGTCATTGGACTTTCCACAACGCATTTACCATCATCAAGCTGCACGGTTCCAATCAGACCGCAGGCGATTCCCGCATTTTGCATGACGCTGCGAATTAAATACGTTGTGGTGGTTTTGCCGTTGGTTCCCGTTACCGCCATGAGTTTCATATCCCGCGCGGGAAAGTTGTAAATCGCCTGTGCCAGATAGCCCAACGCGATCGCAGGCGAATCGCAGCCGATAACCGCGGTCT
>JAJYPG010000049.1 GCA_021795535.1 Planctomycetota bacterium | reverse complement strand
ATACTTCTTCATGATGATCCTCCTTGATCAGAACCAATTACATCGCCAGCATCCTTGCCAGCACCACTCCTCTTATCGGACTAAACCCATCATTGCCTGTAATATCAGACGGAATGAGGCACTAGGCGAAAGATTTAATCCACCTAGGAACGTGTTTGTGGCACCGTTGAGCGTAACCGTTCCTTGTGCAGTGTCGGTCAAACTAGCATTACCAGCTGCGATGCCGCCGCTGAAGTTGAAGGCCGCAGTGCCGGTGCCGGCGAGCGTGAGACTCGGGCTGGTGGCCGATGAGGATACGGTGATCGGAGCGGAAACGTTATAAGCCAGCCCCGCACCCCCCGCGTTTGCATTGAGGTAGATGACCGGGTTAGTGCCCACATTGTTGACCAAGTCAAGGGACGACCCCAAAGCCGCGGCGATGTTGATGGTTGCCGCACCGCTGGCCGGCCCGGTTCCCTGAAGATTGATACCATTAGCCTGGAATGCGCCAGTAATATCGTCCGTGTTGGTGTTGGTCAGGCCGCTGGCCAGAGCCGTGCTATTGCTCCCGACAAATGTGAGCGTGTTAGACGCACTGCTGACGAGGGACGAGGGCGACCAACCGGTCCCCGAAGACCAAGTAGTGGAGGCATTGGTTGGGGTGTAGGTGTAAATAGTCGCCCCCTGTGTGGCAGACCCCAGCCCCAGGACGGCGGCTGTCGCGGCCATCGCCACAAATAAGGAACCACGATAACTTACGAATGATTTTACTTTCTTCACCAAAACAAAATACCCAAAAAGAAATTGTTTATTCCCGTCTTCAGCCAACAGTATGACCGGCAAAAATAGAACCGAGAACACTACGCCTAATATTCAGTGCAGACCATTTTCCACACCCCAGTGGCCTCGCACGCATTCGGCCATACGTTTGGCATCGCACCCCGGCGGACTGCTGATGTAGTAACACCGTTACGCTGGTGGCCCCATCACCGGCGCTCTATTTGGCTTTTCCAGCCACCTTGCGCGACCGCGCTAATACCAGAAAAACTCTGACACATCCACTATTTACCACATCATTATAAAAACCGCAAATTTCGCGGGCGCAAATTATTTAGTGGGAATCTACATACGCGTTGCCCCAACGCGAGTGCGATCCCGCCACGCCGCGCTTTGTGGCGGCGCGGCAAGTCCTGTTACAATACTTTCGCCGCAACTGGCGAGCGGTTCTCCAGTCGCGATGCGGTTTTGGCTTTTTTTATTCGGGTGTTTATGGCCAGTCCCCTACATCCTTACGGCGATTATGGCACCGCATTGCGAAATTTGCGCGGAGCGCGAAATACCCTAGGGTATCTTCTTTTCTTGTGCGTGCTGCTGCAGATCGTCGGCTTTTTTCTGATGCGTTTCACCATCCAACCCTATGTCGCCAGCAGGGTTGTCGCCACCGCTCCTCGGCAAGCGCCGGTCACAGCTTCACGTTCCGACCAGGTACAATCCGGCGTTTCCATCCAGCTTCCGGAAACCAACGCCGCACCTTATGCCACGTCCGAGAACACCGGTCCAGTCGAAAATTTTGTCGGCGGCGAATGGATGCGCCACGCCCCGGTTGGACGAAAATTGAATTTTCGCAGCCAGTGGGCAATCACCTATTACGTGCTTATTCCGGTAACCCAACTGCTTGGACTATTATCCGCCGCGTCACAGGCTATCATTATTTTTATCTGCCTGCTGGTGGTTCTGGTTGCCCAGGCACCAGGCGTCGCCCACCTGAGCCGCAGCCTGATCTGGTCGGTCATTCTTGTTTTTCTGGTACTCCCCTGGCAATATGTGCTGCCCCAGTTTCCAATTCCCGGCATTCTTTACGGCTGGCGGGAACTGCTTGCCACGCTCACAATCTCTTTCCTGCCGCCTCCGGGCCACGGGATCACCTTTGCCCAGCGTGCTCTTATTGTGGCGCGTTATGTTCTCTGGCCGGTCGTGGGATTAATCGTCATGCTGGTTACCGCGGAGCGTTTTCGTGCCGGCACTCGCCTGGCAATAGGACATCCACTGCAAAGCATGATGCTTGGCACCAGTGGCGGCCCCGGCTCGCCAGGTTCACCCGCCGGATATTCCTCTCCCGTTCCACCGCCTGCCGGAATGCCTTCCAGCCTCTCCTCCACGGGAGCGACCATTCGGCCCGGCGTTAAAATCTAAGCCAGGCATAACAGATTTGCGCCGAATTGCGGTCACCATCTCCAGGAAAGAATCCCATTCCAATAAAATTCCACTTCCAACCACCGCCGCGGTATAATTTAGATTATGACAGGAGATGGCATCATGGATAGACCAATGAAAACCCTGATAGATGAATATGCACGTGGCGGTACGGCATTGTGCGGCGCCGTCAAGGGGCTGACGTCAGACGATCTTGATGCTTTCCCTGTGCCCGGAACCTGGAGCATCCGCCAGATAATCCTTCACATCATGGACTGCGACTTGATTGCTTCCGACCGCATGAAGCGGATCATTGCCGAGGAGAACCCGACCCTTATCGGGTTTGATGAAAGCGCCTTTGCGCGCAATCTTTTTTATACCCACCTTGATGCTGCAATCGCCGCGGACATTTTCCTCAAGAACCGAACTTTAACTGCGGAGATTCTGCTTCGGCTGCCCGATGACGCTTTCAAACGCATCGGAACGCACAACCAGCGCGGACGCATTACACTTGGAGAAATGCTGCAAATGTACGTGCGGCACTTGGACCATCACCTGAAATTCATCAAGCACAAACGCCAACTACTCGGGAAGCCTTTATGAGCCGTGAATCGCGGTCCGGTGCATCTCGCCCAAGAGTAGCGCCAAACAGGCACAAGCCGGAAACCGCCGCAGTCGGGCGGGGCAAAAAAATTGAACGCTTCGAGCAGTCCGCGGGTTTTATTATCTTTCGTCGCTTTCCGGAGGGACGCCGCTATCTGCTGCTGGATTACGGAAAGCACTGGGATTACCCCAAAGGACATCTGGAAAAAGGTGAAACCCCGTGGCAAGCCGCAGTTCGCGAACTTGCTGAAGAGACCGGAATTACCGACGTCTGCCGCGTTGCGGATTTTTGTCAGAAAATGGAATATCGCTTTGTTTCATCGCGCAAGGGAAACGTGCGAAAATGCGTCACCTATTTTATCGGTGAAACCACAGCCATGGTTGTGAAGGTTTCCGATGAACACTTAGGTTTCGCTTGGTTAAATTTTACCGAAGCCATGGCCCGCCTCACATTTGAGTCCGCACGCAGGCTCCTTAAACTCGCGCATCACCGCCTTGGACCGGAGACGTAAAAGCCGGATTCGTCAAATCCTTGCGACTTACGGAAATAAGCTCCAGTACCGACGTCCCCTTCCGCTTAATCACAACCCGTCACGCCCGGGGCAACCCACGGGCATCGTCCGTATTTGCTTTTTTTTCACCCAACGGCTAGCTTGGCCCACGGTGTAACCATGAGGGAATTCATTCCCACACAACCTCCACGGCATTCACGCATATCCCGTGCAAAAGGTGTTCAACACACCGGACTTCCGTCTATTTGGGCCCAAACCCCTTGGAAGGCTATTAACGATCACGCCACTCAATGGCGGCATCAACTTCATCAGATTCCCGAACTCGGCTATAAGGAAAAATTAACCAGTGCCGCTGTGGCTGCCATTCTCAAAAAGCTGGGAATAAGGCATAAACGCGGATTGGCGGGCGGTACCGGCATCGTGGCCCTTGTGGAAGGCACCGGACCAAAATGTGTGGCACTTCGCGCTGATATGGACGCCCTGCCCGTTACCGAACTCACCGCACTGCCCTGGCAGAGCCGCCATTCCGGCATGATGCATGCCTGCGGACATGACGGGCATATGGCCGTAGCCCTGGGAGCGGCGGCGGCTTTGCAACACATTCGAGAGCATCTGCCAGGAAAGGTCAAAATTCTTTTTCAGCCAGCCGAAGAAGGACTGAATGGAGCCGAAAAAATGTGCCAGGACGGGGTGCTGGAAAAGCCGGATGTTTCCGCAATTTTTGGACTCCATGGCTGGCCCGGCCTGCCCGTTGGAACCGTCGGATACCGCCCCGGCGTATTTCTGGCTGCGGTTGATTCACTGACAATCGATATTCATGGCAAAGGCACCCACGCCGCATCGCCCCACTATGGGGCCGACCCCATCGCCTGCGGCGCGGCGCTGGTGCAGGCTCTGGCCGGCCTGCTGGCCAGTCATATTGATCCCATAGATACCGTAGTTCTTACCATCGGCACTTTTAATGCGGGACGAGCCGGCAATGTTGTGCCTGAATCGGCAACGCTTGGCGGCACATTGCGTACGCTTACGGCTACAACGCGTAAACAGGCTATCACACTTATTGAGCAAACCTGCCGCAATGTGGCCACAACGCACCATTGCCGCGCGGTTTGCCGGTTCACCTCAGCAACGCCGACAACGGTCAATGCGCCGGAGCAGGTGGAGTTTTTCCGAAATACGGCAAGTGAACTCCTCGGCCCAGCGAAGGTCATTGAATTCACACAACCATTTCTCTGGAGCGAAGATTTCGCATATTACCTCAAACGTGTGCCAGGCTGCTTCTTTGTACTGGGAGTTCGTCCTGGAAACCGCAGGGAATACCCCATGCTGCATAATCCGCTTTATGACTTTCCCGATGCCGCGCTGGCCACAGGCATTCGCCTGATGAGCTTGCTGGCGCTATCACGGTTGAGGGTTTCCTGAGGAAGCCTGTGCCGCGTCCTTGGACCAAACCTCCAGATTCCCCCACAACCTTAACCCCCGCGAGCCCTTCGGCATCGGCCTTCCCACCCAATCCCACACGCTCTTGCGCGACCGGTGGACGCAATAATTTTTCTGGAACTGCACCTGTACAAATAGGTGCCAATGGCTTATAATAAAAGAGCTGTAAGGGAGGTTTGAGACGTTGGAGTTCCATATTCATGTGTGGATCAACCGTTGGAAAAGTGTGGACCATATTGCTGGAAAATCAAGCAAGGAACCAATATTTATCGGGACACTTCCTTAAAGTTGCATGGTTGGAATGTCCGAATATGCTTGTGTAAACAGTCATTCCCTGCCGTTTTAGGGAATGGGATTACCGACGGGTGTTGATAAAATAGATGACGCTTACAAAAATGGTGGTTTTTGTGAATGACTTCCCAATCCAATCCGATTGCCTGCTCGCCAGTCCCTTGCTACCCAATCCGGATGGCAGATGGTTTGTGCTGCATACCAAAAGTCGTCAGGAAAAGGTGGTGGCGGAATTTCTGACTGAAAGTCATATACATTGCGTGTTGCCGTTGGTAACAAAGGTGACATATTATGGAAAACGCAAAATAAAAAGCGATTTACCCCTGTTTCCGGGCTATGTTTTTCTAAAGGGAACTGCGAATGACGCCTACTCGGTAGACCGCACACGGCGTCTGGTACGCATCATTCCGGTTTTTGACCAGATTCGTCTTGATATTGAATTGCAAAGCCTGGCCAAAGCCCTTGCGACCGATAATACCTTCGATCCCCATCCATTCCTTGTGGCTGGTGCCCGCGTCATGGTAAAGTCCGGGCCGTTGCGGGGTGTCCATGGTATAATTGAAAGCCGGGGAAAGCTACACCGACTGATACTTCAGATCGAAATACTGGGGCAGGCGGTGAGTATGGAAATTGAGGCCGGTCTAGTGGAGCCATCCGCAGATCCGGAACCAGAGAAAAAATCGTTGGCAACACGGGCGGCATAATCCGGCCGTGCGGGAGGAGAAGAACCAGGTAAGCCGCTGAATGCGGCGCGACGGGTCTTTCTGCGCAAAATAGAGCGCAGTTGAGAATAGCGGAGCTTTGTCCAAAATTCTGGCATCATAAGCCAATGAATCCTGTTACTTCGCGTTCGCGAACCATCTGCGGTACTATGGTCCAATGGGCCTGATAGCCCCAGTCGACCCAAGGACTAAAATTCCGCGTTTTTATAAAGTTGTGCCTTATGACCAACTCAATTTCGGTGGCGATAGCTCAAATTACCGGTCGTCAGGTGCCGCAATCGCGCGTTCTGCCGCGAGATCGGCTTGATTGGCGACATCTGCTCATGGCGGCGTGTATGATCGCAGTCGCGGTTTGGGTGCAGTTGCCCGCCTGGCAGGATATTTATCACATTGCGACACACGACCAGGACTCCAGCCATATTCTGCTGGTTCCATTTTTTTTTCTCTGGCTCACCTGGGTCCGTCGCCTGCGCTGGCGCGATTGCCGTCTGACCGGACGCTGGTGGGGGCCGCTGATCATAGCGGTCGGCTTTCTGATCAGCCATTTCGGAATACGCCATGGCATGGCGGTCTTCTGGCAATTCGGCTCTCTGATCATGGCATTTGGCGCGGGAATGTCCGCATTGGGAACCGATGTCATTAAAAAGTTTTTTCCGGCCATTCTGGTTCTGCTTTTTCTAGTACCGGTGCCCGCCACCATACGGCAGGAAATTTCGGTCCCCCTGGAACAGCTTTCCAGCCGCATCAGCCAGCAGGTATTGGAAATTATTGGTGTACCGGTGGCCCGCGCCGGCAATGTGCTGATCGTCAATCACATTAAGGTGGAAGTCGCGGAGGCATGTGACGGACTGCGCATGGCGATTGCACTGATGATTCTTGTCGCCACATTTGCCCTGGCCACGCCTATGAACCGCTGGGCACGCCCGATATTTATTTTAAGCAGCCCATTTGTGGCGTTGTTCTGCAATATTGTTCGCCTGGTTCCATCGGTCTGGGTTTTCGGTAATTTTCCGCATCCGCTTGCCGAGACATTCCATGACACCGCCGGCTGGCTCATGCTGCCAGTGGCCTTTTTCCTTTTCTGGGGCGTGCTAAGACTCCTGCGCTGGGCGGCGGTTCCAGTGGCGCCATACGGACTTGCTTATGAATGAACAGTTCACATCACGCGCCAAAACAAACCTATCGGGGACGCCCGGGAAGCGTTCACTCCGGCGGATAGCGCCGCTGATTATCGCATTGCTGCTGCTGCTGGCCATTGACGTCCGCGGATACTTTCAACCCGCGCCCAAAGGAGCGAAAAAATACCGTGAGCATGTCATGGCTATAGCCCGTACACTGCCCCGCACATTTGGCAACTGGCATGGCCGCGATGTTCCACTTCCGAAGTCTGCGGTCTCTCTTTTGCAACCAACGGTGGACCTGTGTCGGCAGTTTTCCAATAATAAAACCGGTCAATCAGCCACATTGATGATCATAGATTGTTCAGACACCCGCAATTTGACCGGACATTATCCGCCGAATTGCTATCCGGGCAATGGCTGGATTCTTGAAAAATCCATGCCGCGCACATGGCATATACAGGGCAGCCGCATACCGGGAATGGAATACAAATTCCGCCGCGGCACCTTTGATACTGAAACACAGATATATGTGGATGATTTCTTTATTATGCCGGATGGGCGGTTTCTCCCCACGGAAAAGGATTTCATCCGCCATGCGGGCACCTTTAACGACCGGTTTTTCGGTGCCGCGCAACTTGAACTTACGCTTCCCGGCAACATGCTTCCGACGGATCGGATGAAGGTTTTTTATCAGCTTGTGGGGCCGAATTGGAAGCTGATTGATGCGATCCTGCACGGAGTAATACATGATCACGCATAATGACAATCCCCCGGCCGT
>JAJYPG010000048.1 GCA_021795535.1 Planctomycetota bacterium | reverse complement strand
CCCCATGGCTCTAAGCGGTGCGTTGGCCGCATTGACTGTTACAGGCGCGGTGCGAGGTGCCACTATTTTTAATGATTCGTTTTCCTACGGTACCCCCGCGACACCCGTGGCTTTGAACGGCCAAAAGCCCGATGTCGCGGACACAACAGGCCAAACCTGGTTTGGTGACACCACGGTTACCGCCAATGGGTCTGTCGCGCAAACTGGCACAGCATCTGGTGGAGCAAGTGAAAGCCTCGGCTACAGCTTCGCCGCTGGAAATATCTATACCTTATCGGCCGACATTCTTGATACGAACACCACGAGCACCAATTGGGTGGGTCTTGCCTTTGTCGGCGTTCAGACCACGGGTTCATTTAACAACGTCGTCAACCCATACTCCTGGATGCTGATACGAGGAAACGGCGACTTGCAGGCTTTTGGTGGAGGCGGTAGCAGTACCAACGGCACCAACGACGGAGTCACGCTCACCACAACTGCTCTCACAGCTGGCCAAGACAATACTATCAAAATCGTTCTCGATATGTCCAGTAGCAATGCTGCGAACTGGACATTTCAATATTTTGGCGGCAAAGCCGGTGGAACGCTTTCCACTCTTGGCGGGCCATACCGCACAGCATTTACGTCGGCGTCGTCAATCGTCGGCGTGGGTTTCGGTACTTACGCAGCAGAACCCGCGTCAGTTGATAACTTTACGTTTACATCTCAGGCCGTTCCCGAACCAGCCTCGCTGGGGCTGCTGGCGGTGGGCGGGTTGGGTCTGCTGCTTTTGGGCAAACGCCGCCATGCCTGATGGCTGGTTGCACAATATCTGCCAGTGATGGATGAACATGGGTGGGCCGGGGTAAAAAGCCCCGGACTTTTTCCGTCTATGAGCCTGTCCAAGTAATCGCAATCCCGGCCATTACTTGGATAGGCTACTCCCCCAACTTTCGCAGTTCGGCCATAAAAACGGCTCTGGCATGCAACCAGGGCCAAAAGTCTCCACTACAACGGACGGATAGTCAGGGAGTGGCTTCCTCCATGTGCGACGCCAGGGCCGCCATCTGGCTGGCAAACATTTTCGGCGGTGGTTGCTCTGGCAGACGCAACACCAGCTTATTTAATAGCAATTGCTGCACCGGTTCCGGTTCGCTGTGTCGTGGCATCACCAGATTATCGGGATTGGCAAAATTTCCTGTAGAACGGCTCTTTTGGCTTAATAGCGGGTGCCGCCACCGATCTGAAGCTCAGAGGACCGCGGCGTTATCATCTGGCTGTCTGGGCCGCCAGCCGCACAGGTCGCCAGATGCGGAAATATTGGGATCCAAAATAAGAACCGGCTACAAAAATTCCCGCCACCGCCTGGGCGATCACGCCTTCCCAATTGGCGAAGGTTGCAAACCAAGTGCCCACCCAATCGGGAAATGAGAGCGGCAAATGGTGTGTGCCAATCCATTTGGCCTGCTGCATTTCCTGCACACTTTCACCCACCATCACCAAAAGAACCGTACCCAGCATTGCGCCGGTCAGAATCAGCATTTTGCGATACGGCAGCCGATAGTGCGCTGCGAAGGTGAGCACCGCAACCATGGCGGCAAGCACCAGACCAATCAATACCCCAGCCATTACCACATGAATCCCGGCCTGTAGTCGCCAGGATTGCAGCATGATCACCACTTCAAAACCTTCGCGATAAACCGAGGTAAAACCCACCGTCACCAATCCCCAATAAACCGCCTGCCGGGAAAGTGATTCGGTTTGAGTCAAATCGTTCTTCCGCCGATTGTGATGGGTAATCCACCCGGTCCAATAAATTTTATGAAAGAACCAGTTCATAATCACCAGCAGCACCAGAACCGCCAGTAATCCTGTGGCGGCCTGCACATTCAGGGCACCAATGCTGCTGTTGGCATCCAGATGCGCTAAAATTCCCACCACAATAAAATAGGTTGCCACTGTCGCCAGGAACGAAAGTCCGGAACCCACGGCCACCGGCTTCCAATAGCCGTGATCCGTGCGGGCCAGGCTGGCGGTCAGGGCGGCCAAAACCAGAATAGCCTCAAGTCCTTCGCGAAAAACCAGAATGCCGGCATTAACCATAACGGCGATGGGGCTTAAATGTTGAGATACGGCGGCATTAGGTGCAGGCGGATTGCCGGCTGCGGTTATTCCCTGCCAAACCAGAACTCCGAGAAGAAACAGAATGGGTAAAAGCAGGAAGATCTTTCCTACGGGAAGCAATCTGCTTTTTCTGGCGACCTCACCGGCTTCAATGTGAGACGAATCCTTCTGAATCTTCAACTGTGGCATAGAATTGGCTCCTGCATTGAGAATCAGTCTCAATAAGATACGATACTTTATATCCTCTTCTAGCAAAGTCAAGCGGGTAAAAGGGTGTGGGATGCCAATGGAGAAACGCCACGATGAAGCCATCTTGTGGCCAGAGGCTAAAACGGATATAGTGATGGGTCTGTTTTTGCGGACTGGGAATTGGCCCGGTTAGATGCCAGTTGTATCCCCATGGGATCACTGAATTGGATAATGGTTGGATTACGCGGAGAATTAGCGATGTCGCTGGATATTAGCCTCAAGGGAAAAAGTTCACTGGAACGTCACCGGAATGTGCTCAAACGTTCGGAACGTGTGGCACTGCTGGAAGATAACGACAAATGGAGCGAAGATCGAGCCAGTGTTTTTGGGCTTGTCAAGGTCGGCCACCGCAAAGCGGTAGCGGCAAAGAAGGCTCCGAAGACGGCTGAAGCCGGTGCCACAGTGGCCGCTCCCGGTGCGGCACCAGTGGCCGGTAAAGCGGCAGCGCCTGCGGCCAAAGCGGCAACACCGGCGGCCAAGGGTAAGAAATAAGCCCACTGGCCCCTCCCGATTCTGCGGAGAACCTCAATTGTCCGCCCGAGTCGTCAAACCCACATCAACTCTTTTCAGCCTGCCGGCGTTACTGCTGGCGGGTGGTGTTTTCCTCATGGGCCTGTGGCTGGGCCAATGGGATGCTTTTCACCATGAACATCGGGCCGCAGTGCCTGGTGCCCGCAGTACGCTGAAAGTCTATTTTTCACCGGATGGCGGAGCCACCCGCAAACTCGTTTCATTGATCAATCATTCCCGAAAAAGTGTGGAAGTTCAGGCCTATAGCTTCACCAGCAGGCCGCTTATCAAGGCACTCATTGCCGCCCATCAGCGCGGCGTGGCGGTCAGCATTATTCTGGACCGGTCGCATGTGGAAAAGAAAAATTACAGAACCCGCCGTTACCAGCGTAAAATAAGCCCGGCTCTACAGGCGTTTTATACTGCGGGCATTCCGACTTATATTGATGACCGGTATTTGATTGCCCACAATAAAATTATGCTGATAGATGGCACGACCATCACCACAGGCAGTTTCAACTTCAGTTATGCCGCCGCACACTTCAATGCGGAAAACATGCTGGTAATTCGCCGCATACCCGCCCTGTATGCCCGCTATCAGGAAAATTTTATATACCACCAACAAACCAGCCAGCGCTATGTGCCCGGACTGGTGCTGGAGCACCAATTCCATTGGCCAAAACGGCGATAAACGAATATCACGTCTTCAGGCAACGGTCACACCATAGGCTACCGGTTTTACCATCAATATGGCAAAAATCCGTCCGCTGGGGTTACAATGCCACACATGAATGACTTTTGCAAAAAATTCACTGGCTTGTTTTCGCTTTTTGCGATAATGATTCTGACCCTTGCCGCCACCGGCTGCCACACCAGCATTACGCCGCTTAAGCCCGCGGCTATAGGTCCGCCGTGGGCATTACCGATGCCCGGCGGCACTCTTGCCGCGGCACATCAACCAACGACCAGGCACACTGGTGTTTCTCCGTTGGCAATGACCAAAGCACCAGAACCCGTCACTTTGGCTTCCAAGACCATTAAAAACAACAGTACTCTCTGGTTCGCCAATTTTTCCAACGGTACCTCAAAAACCATCCACATTGCCCGCTATCGACACATCTGGCGCCAAAGCGTACGGGTTATTAACAACCTCGGCTATCACATTAACTGGCAAGATCGTCGCCTGGGCATCATTTCCACCGATCCACGCTCAGCCCCTGAAATCCTGCAATGGTGGCGACCAGACTGCACCAATGGCTCTGCGCTTGTGGAAAGCACGCTTAACACCTATCGACAAATTATCCGCTTGGTTATCACGCACGCCAAGGCCCCCGAAACTTTCCATATTACTGTGGAAGTTCTGGTCCAACGCCGTGAAAATCCGCGGGGAGATCTCGCGAATCTCGCTTTCCTCGGACCTTCCGCCTTTGGCGGCGACGCTTTGCCGTTGCGTGCCAGTCATGCCGGAATTAATGCCCCGCATCAATTCTGGATGACCATTGGTCGCGACACACCATTGGAAAGAAAAATTCTGCGTCTGCTTTTCAAGAAGATTTGAACGCCGATCTTTTAGATTGCGACGCGTTCCGGGTGGTATTCCATTGCAAAAATAGACGCGATCCATATCTCTCCTTGTTCACTGTTCGCTGCGCTACGTCCAAATTTCCGGCTGGCGGCATGGTGTCGGCAGGTCAGCCGGGGCAAAAACGATGCGGGCCAAACCCGACGGAACCGCTGGTTTGTATCTCACCCGGATGGGGCGGAAGCCGGAAAATTGAAATTTTAATGCCGGGGAGTTCACAACTGGGGCGGATGCGGCTAGACTACCCGGAACTTTGGAAGCCGCGAGTCGGTTCCAATCAGTCCGTGTCATCGGGCATTTGGATTGGTGGAGATTTCAGAGGCGTTACGCGACGACGGACGATGAAGCCCGCGCAAAGCAGGAATTGTTAATGGCACCCGGAATAAGCAGTGTTGAAAAGAGCCTCGCTTCAGCGGGGAGTAGAGTCTCCGCAATAATTCTGGCCGCTGCGCTGCTTGCGGCATCGCCCGTGTCGGGTGCCACAACCGTGGCTCCGCCGCCACCAGGCACCAATTCCCCCAAACATCCCGCGGTGCTGACGGCCAAGCAGCTTTCCCACAATGAACCCAATGGTCTGCTGGCTGGCGAGCCGATTGCGCGGGTGGAACTGGTGGGCAATACGCCCGCGGATAGAACCCTTATTTTAAATCAGATACGGGTGACGCCGGGCGAAAATTATTCACGCGCTGAAGTGGATGTGGATGTGCGGTCCATCGCGTCGCTGGGAAAATTTTCAGCCGTTCGGGCGGATATTATTCCCACGGCGAATCACAAGGTTATTGTTCGTTATGTGGTTAAGGAACGCGCCATAATTGAAAGCGTGGTAATAAAGGGCAATAGTCATGTGCGGGACAAAACGATCCGGCATTTGATTCTGGCGCGGGTGGGCGGACCGGAAGACCCCTTTATTTTCCGCACAGACCTCAAGGCCATTGAACGGCTGTATCACAATCGCGGCTTTCAATTTTGCAGTGTCAAACTGGACAAAAAGTTGCTGGCCACGGGCACGGTGCAATACAACATTGTTGAAGGGCCGCGCACTTTTATAAGCAATGTGGAATTTGTGGGGAATAATCTTTATCCCGATTGGTATCTGCATTTCAAGCTTGAGACCAAGTCGCGGTGGAAACTTTTCTGGCTTATACCCATACGCCAGGGTGTGCTGAGTCATTCCGACATCAATTCAGATTTGGGTGAACTGCGCCGCCTGTGGATAAAAAAAGGGTATCTGGATTGCCGCACATCTTATATTTTGCAGTACAAACCGGATTTTTCCCGCGTGGTTGTGCAGTTTATCATTCATACCGGCGTGCGCTATCGCATTGGCAAAGTGACGCTCAAGGGAAATCATGTTTTTCCCGCCAGCGTTCTGCGACCCATGATCAAAATGAGCACTGGAAGATATTATGACCAGAGCCTGATTAAAGCCGGGCAGAAATTGCTCGCGGATTTTTATGGCAAGGCGGGCTACGTTTACAGCAAGGTGACTCCGACTTATGCCTTTTCATCCAAACCGGGCGTGGTGAACCTGCGGTTTAACATAACTGAGGGAAAATCGTTCCGTGTGGGGCAAGTGATCATACGTGGCAATTCGCAGGTTCAGGACCATGTGGCGCGGCGTGCGATTCGCTTGTATCCCGGACATCGTTATGACACCGTGGCGGTGCGGCGGTCGGTTAACCATCTACAGGACCTGGGCCTTTTTTCCCACGCGAACATTACGCCAGTCGGTCATAATCCCAATACGCGCAACGCCTTGGTAAGTCTGGACCAGGGGCAGACAGGTCGTTTCCTGATTGGAGCCGGCGTTTCCACAGATGCGGGGCTGATCGGACAGATCAGTCTTTCGCAGCGAAATTTTGACCTGACCGCGTTCCCGCATTCGTTGGGAGAGTTCCTGCGTGGCCAGGCTTTTAAGGGCAATGGTCAATATTTTCAGATCATGTTGGAACCGGGAACGGTTTATCAGTTGTACAAGGCAACTTTTGCCGAGCCGTATCTGTGGGATTCACCGTACAGCTTCCGCAATAGCGCATATTACTTCACGGAGGCATACAACAGTTACAATTTGAACCGATTGGGGGATCGGGTGACTTTTGGCCGGCGCATCACCAATCATTTAAGCATTTCCGTGGCGTTGCGTGATGAGCAGGTCAACGTAAACAGCATAGTGGATTTTCCACCTTACGATGTTGCGGCACCGCAAATTCTCGCGCAACAAGGTTCGCACCTGCTCACAAGCGTAACGCCCGGAATTGATTTTAATGATACCAATAGCTCTATATTTCCATCGCGTGGGATTGACGTTGGCGCTTCGTGGGAGCAATATGGCGCTTTGGGCGGCCAGTACAACTTCTCCAAAGTCAACGCCTCGTTTACGTATTACCACACCATTTACCGCGATTTGTTCGATCGCAAAACGATATTCATGCTCCGCAGCCAATTGGGCTTTATTCCCTATGGCAAGTCAGTCTTTTTTGAACGGTTTTATGCTGGCGGCATCGGCTCCCTGCGTGGTTTTACCTATGAAGGGGTTACTCCGCGAGCCGGTCCACTGCTTGATGGCGTGGGTGGTAATTTCCTCACCGTTTCCACGGCGGAGGTCAGCACGCCCATTTACGAAAATATTCTGCGCGGTGTGGTCTTCATTGATGCCGGCGATGTGGAACCCAATGTGCATCTGGGCATCATTCGCATTGATGCCGGTGTTGGTATTCGCGTGATCATACCATTCCTCGGACGGCTGCCCCTGGGCGTTGACCTTGCGTATCCGATTCAACGCGGCCACAATGACCATGTGGAATACATCAGCTTCGCCTTCGGGCTGCCGATGTGATTTCCCGGATGTTTGCCGGTCGGCTTGGCAGCTTCCGCCGGATTGCGGCGGGCGCCGTATGCCGCCGGGTGTAGGACTACTAAATACGGTTAACTGGAGTATCCCCGATGAAATTGATGACGATTGGTTCCCGCACGATCAACACAGGCTCGCTGCTGCTGGCGGCCGCGGCCGTTGCGGTGGGTGGGGCCCTGGCCTTTGCCGCCGGTGTTATGCCCATGGGAAATGGTCCGCGGATTGCCACTGTCAATCTTGGCGTGCTGACGCAGCATCTGGACGTGTATGCCTCATCAAGCAGGAAGTTCGCCGCGGAGCAAAAGTCCATGCATTTGCAGCTGGCCGCGAAGCGCAAAGCGCTGCGGCAACTCGCCGCACCGCTGGATCCGAACGCCACCATATCGTTTAAACGAGGATCGGAGGAATACCTCCGTCAACGCAAATTGCTTTTAAAGGCGGAGGTGGCGC
>JAJYPG010000047.1 GCA_021795535.1 Planctomycetota bacterium | reverse complement strand
GACAGCAGATTTTCGCGTCGCAAATTATAAATGGCGGGCAGCAGTTTTCGCGCTGTTAAATCTCCAGTGGCGCCAAATATCACAATAACACACGGTTGAGCCGCAGTTGATCCATTGGTGGTTTTCGGGGGCAGCTTGTCAGACATTCTTTACACTCCATTGCTTGCGCTTGAGCATTCAATAACCCACGGTATTCTAGCATAAGCTCTCGCGTGGCCAACTCCAGCCGGTGTGTGGCTGTTTTTTTCGCGCGGCCGGCCTTTGCAAGGAATATCCATGACCAATACTGGAAATCTGCTCTGGGCACCATGGCGGCTGGAATATATCAAGTCCGTTGCCACCGGGAATGATGGCTGCTTTTTGTGCCGCTATGCCGCAGCGCCCCAGGACGATGCCGCTAATCTGGTGATCGCCCGCTCGCCGCTGGCGCTACTGGTTATGAATAAGTTTCCCTATGTAAACGGGCACCTGCTGGTGGCACCGTATCGTCATGCCGCCGAACTTACCGATCTTGCCGCGGACGAACGCTCTTCCATGATGGAACTGGCCGCCCATGGGCAGCGACTTTTGTTCGGTGCCATGAATCCGCAGGGGTACAACATTGGCATTAATCAGGGGCGTTGCGCTGGAGCCGGTCTTCCCGGCCATGCGCACATGCACGTTGTGCCGCGCTGGAATGGTGATGTGAACTTCATGAGTGTGGTGGGCCAGGTCCGGGTTATTCCACAAGCGCTTGAGCAAGCCTACAGCCAGCTTCACGCCGAACATCTGCGTCTGCTGGAGCTGGAGTGAGTACGGTGGAATAATTTAGTTGAAGAAGTTACACCGCATTTGACTCGATCCTGATTTGTATCGGGGCCTGGGTTATATTTTTCCGCGACTTCAGGCCGGTTTTCATCCACACCGTGACAGGTCTGGAATCAATCCCACCGTTTATGAACACCCCGTCCAATGGTCTGATGGAAGTTCTTTACCCCAAAAACGCGCCATTGTTTTTGGTCGAACTTATGGGTTCCGATTTATCGCGCAGGCTCACCCATCATCATTTTGGCCGCAAGCTCTTTAAGTAGTTTTTTAGATTCTTCTCCTTGCGCCGCAAGCCGCCAAAGCCGCGAGGTTTCATCCAGAACTGTGCCGGTAATGCGTAAGGCGTTGTCCCCCAAAAGTCCTGGCGTGCGACTGGCCCATTCCAGCACCACAATACCGTCCTGATCCAGCAGTTCGTCAAATCCGATGGCGGTAAAATCCTCCGTGGACCGCACCCGATACGCATCCAGATGATAGACCGTTTTTGCCCTCGGCACTGTTTCATCCGCCGGATAAATATTCAGCAGCACATACGTGGGCGAGCAGACCAGGGATATATCCGCCACGCCCGCGCCCAACGCTATTCCACGGACCAATTGCGTTTTTCCGGTGCCCAGCGGGCCATCCAGCGCTATCACCTGGCCCGCAGGGACCAGACGGCCAATTGCTTCGCCCAGCTTTATTGTTTGTTCCACACTGGCGCATTTATATTCCATTGGACGCATTTCCCGTCATGCCAATATGTTCCCATCCGCCCTTTGGCCACGGAACCAGTTGGCCATTCATCAAGCGCAGTTGAACCCCGCTGTTTTGGGTAACTGACCCAATGGCCGTTACAGGCACCGTTTGGTCAAGTTGGGCGATACGCGGAAAATCCGCAGGCGAAATCGTGAAAAGCAATTCATAGTCTTCGCCATCACCCAGTGCGTGAAGCCATGCGGCCTGGCCATCTTGTTTGGCCAGTTTCAGGGCATCCGGGTGCAGGGGAAGTTGCCGCGCGTCAATTATTCCGCCGCACCCCGATGCCGCCATCAGACGCGGAAAATCCATCGCCAGACCATCTGATATATCCATCATGGCATGTATGGGTGCTGCGGCGACGAGCTTTTGTGCCAGTGCAATACGTGGGGTAAAGGCTAAATGTCTTCCCAGAATGCTGCCACCCAATTGCCCCGTTACACACACCAGATCGTTCGCCAGTGCGCCGGAACGCAAAATCGGCTCGCGATTGGCCTTTCCCAAGGCCGCTATGGTAATCGCCAGCCGCTGATTCCAGATCGCTGTATCACCACCCACCAGTGGGCATTCAAAGACGGCTGCCGCATCGCGGGCGCCAAGAAACAGCTCGCGGGCCAGGGTTTCATCCGCCTCCGTTGGAAGGGCCACGGCAATCAATACAGCCGCTGGCAGGCACGCCATGGCCGCACAATCGGAAAGGCACCGATTGACCGCTTTGCACCCCGCATCGCGCGGGGAATGAACGGAAAGATCAAAATGAACCTGGTCCAGTGCCTGATCTATTTTCAGAAGCGCCAGTCCGCCGCCCCCCTCCGTCGGCGAAGCATTCAACGCAACTGAGGCCATGTCGTCGCCAATGCCAATGTGCACACCATGGGTGCAGGCGGACTGCTTGCTGATCCAGGCAATAAGGTCGTTCTCACGCATGACTGGCATTATAAAGGGATGGGAACGATCCTGACCAATCTTTCTGGACGTACGGGCGTATGGCCTGTGCCTCGCCGTGATGTTCTGGGATTTTCGCACAGGCAAAATGCCGGTAATATAGTCTTATCTGATCGGCCTTTGTGTGGTATGAAGCAAACGCACTGGGTCTGATTTAAGCCTGCTTCCGCCTGGAGTCTCGTGTTGTCCGCCACCGATTCAGCTTCACCAGCACCCGTCGGACGCATCCGCTTGCGGCACCATTGCGGATATAAGGCCAACTTTGTCATGTTGCGGATCGGCGGCATGTTTCTTCCGCTGGGTTATATATTCGTGGCTTTTGCGGTGTTCTGGTTCTGGATGACTGATAGCCGCGCCCGTCACGCCAGCCGCGACTTTCTGACGCGCATTTTTCAAAGTCAAAACAAAAAACAAAAAGTGCATTGGTGGCATACCATCTGGCACATGAATGTTTATGGCCTCATGCTGCTTGACCGCAGCGTGTCGCTTGCTGATTCCCGCGGCAAATTTCGAATATCGCCCGCCACCGGCGATGGATGGCTGGAAAGGCTTGTTCCTGGCCGGGGGGTGCTTATGCTGACTGCGCACTTTGGCGCCGCGGAACTCTCGGCTCCCATGCTCAAGCGAATGGGGGCGGGTCGTAAGGCACATTTTGTCGTTTACCGCGACATGCGCGATGCCACAGAACAATTCCATCGTGATCAATGGACGTCGCTGGCCGATATTCAATGGATTAATTCCACCGAGCCGATCTCGGCGGGCCTCGCGGTAATGGCCGCTCTGAAAAAAGGAGATGTGGTCGCCATGCGTGCGGATCGGGCGGTGAGGGGGCGCTGTCTTGATGCGATGTTTTTCGGCCAGCGGGTGCAATTGCCCGCAGGGCCATTTACCGCGGCCGTGCTTTCCGGTGCCATGGTGGTAAATGCCTTCACTGTGCGTGCCGGTTATAGACAGTATATAATGCACATATCCACCCCAAAATGTTACGCTTTGAACCCCGATTTAAGTCGCGATGAACTGATTGGCCGAGCCGTTGCGGATTACCTTGCGGACCTTGAGGCTATCGTTGAGCGTTATCCTTATCAATGGGGCAACTTTTACGATTTCTGGAAGTCTGATGCACAAAAGGCCGTCTCGGAAGTCAGTTGAATTTCCATCACGGATACCAACTTGTTGCCCACACGCAGCGATGCGGCTACATTTTGGCCGTCGCGTATTTCCAATTCCACTGTCATTATGTCATTCGGTTGTACGGGATGAGTAAATTTTGCATGGGAAACGGCCGTTAATTCGGATGCGGGATCAAATATTTTAAGAATATCCAATACCAGTTGCACCTGCAGAAATCCTGGCAAAACAGGCTTTCCGGGAAAGTGGCCCTGAAAGCCGGCGTGGTGTGCCGGAAAACACGCCTGTGCGTGAATGGTTTTTCCCGGCTGCCACCATCCGTGTGTGGGATGATTGCTGATCGAAATGCCGGGTGTGTCGGCAGTGACGCTTGCGCCGACGTGCGGACCTGACACTATTTCCGCTCCGGATGCCGGAAGAGGTGTCGTGGGGGGCTGGTGAGCGGTTGGTTTCATTGTTCGCCTGGATTTGTTTATACACCTGTGACGGGCGAGTGGGAATCTATATATTTCGCCAGTGAACCAATCGTATTCATCGCCTCGCGCACGTCCTGATTGTTGTCTTCCAGAATCACGCCGAAGTGTTTGTCTATCAGTACGGCCACTTCCAGCACATCAACCGAATCCAGGCCTAGGCCAGCTTTGCCAAAAATGGGCGTTTCCGCACACAGGTTGACCGTTTGGTCAACGCGCAATTTCAGGCCTTTGGTGAGGATGTCAATAAGTTTCATTTCCGTTGGTGTCATGCGTACTCCAATAACTGTGTCGCATTATACGGGAGACGGGCTTTCCGGGGGAACCCTGGACGAAGGGCTTGCCTGCTTCGTATGTGATACGCCGCAGGGATATTGTTGGAACGTACCGTCCGGCAAAGTAGAGGCGTCCTGATCTGAATAGTACGGATGAGACGATGTAGGCGAGACGCCCGCGTTACAGACCGGCCGGTCTGTAACGCGGGCATCTTGCCTCATAGATGCTCAACTTTCCACCGCTCTCTGCGCTGCCACTGGCGGAATAATTCGTTGCGGATACGCAGCCCTGTGCTCCACAGTGTTATTTTAGCCCTGCGTTCCATATTTTGAGCATTAATCAAGATTTTATTTTCAGTTTTTCCCGGTAATAGTTAATCGTACGGGCCAGCCCGTCTTTCCGCGAAATGCCAGGTTCCCAGCCCAGCAGTTTTCGCGCCAGACTTATGTTTGGACACCGCTGCCTGGGGTCATCAGGTGGCAGGGGCAAATGCATAATATCGCTTTTCGATTCCACCAAGGCCCGAATTTCCAGAGCCAGTTCCTTCATTGTCACTTCTTCCGGATTGCCTATATTCACCGGCAGGTGATACTCCGGAGATTCCATCAGCAGCAGAAAGCCGCGAATTTCATCTTCCACAAAACACAATGATCGTGTTTGTGATCCGTCGCCCTGCACGGTAAGCGGTTCGCCACGCAGTGCCTGTTTGATAAATGCCACCACCACCCGGCCATCATCCACTGCCAGCCGGGGGCCGTAGGTATTGAAAATACGCACAATGCGGGTATCCACCCCGCGTTCACGATGATAAGCCATGCACGCAGCTTCCATAAAGCGTTTCGATTCGTCATACATGCTGCGCATGCCAACGGGGTTTACATGGCCCCAATAGGTTTCGGTTTGCGGGTGTTCCAGCGGATCGCCATAACATTCACTCGTGGAGGCGACAAAAATGCGGGCTTGGTTTTTTTCGGCCAATTCCAGCAGTTCCACCGTGGCCAAAGAATTAACCTTCAACGTATTAACCTGATGTTTCACATAGCCAATCGGACTGGCGGGACTGGCTAAATGCCATATACGGTCAAATTTTTCATTGGTAATTTCCGGTGTCACGCCCCTGGCCAGGTCGGCCTGCACCAGACGGAAATTCGGATTACCCTCCAGGCCAGCCAGGTTTTCCTGAGCGCCGGTTATCAGACTGTCCACGCCAACCACCTGATGTCCCAGTGAAACCAGCGCCTCCGCCAGGTGAGACCCCAAGAAACCGGCCGCACCGGTCAGCAGCACACGGCGGGATTGTGTGGGATAAGAAGGGGGTAGATTCAGGTTCAGCATCGCTTTTATTCCTTGCAGAGTGGTTGCCCAGGGGCGTCATGTTCTCGTGCTTTCCTCGTACGATTCGGGTAAAATCCACGCAACTTTCTTTGATTATTGTAATGGCAACCCTTCTTTCTGTCATAAATTATAAAAAGCGGCCATTTTTTGATGTCTTTGCTCAGCCAACGGCAACTATACCATATGCCCCCAATTTTGGGGCGTTTGCGAAGTGGGAGAATGGTGTTCCGATTTTTAGGATGAGATCGGGATTTCTCAAACTTGCGGTATAATTTGCCAAGTACCCCTTCGGATGGGAAAATTCAGGTTTCGCGATGGGCGCCCGTTCGTTGCGTCAGTCAATGTGTCTATATCAGGAGGTTTACCATGATGAATAATCCAATAAGCTGGCAAACTCGGGGAAAAAATCGGTTCATGGTTCCTGTCCGTTTCGGCGGTCTTGCCATCGCGGTTTTACTTGGTGCGGGCGTCGCTCTGGCGGGGGCGGCACCGGCCCGGCCCGTTGCGCCCGCTGGAAAAACCCAACCCAGCGGCACGATTCTCACCGTTTATAGTTCGGCTGATCCCGTAGGGTTTAATCCGCGGCAATGGGTGTACCAGACCGGGCAGGGGGGTATGGGAGATCCCAACAGTGTTCCGGGATTTGGTGTGGTGAAGCAGGTGCAAACGCTGAATCTTAAAGCGGGTGACAATAAGGTTGACTTCACCAATGTGGCGGCACTTATTGACCCCACTTCCGTGAGTTTTGTCGACCTGACCGATCCAGCCACCGCCGTTTTGCGGCAGCAGTTCAAATTTGACCTGGTTAATCAGAACAGCATTCTGCAAAAATATATTGGTCATCAATTGAAAGTCTGGGTTCCGATGGGCAATCGCGGGCTGGGCAGTATTCATGGGCGGCTGTTTCATGCGGGTAATTCGCTGGTATTGAAAACCAAAGATGGAATTGACATTCTTGCTCCCCATACCGTGCAACAAATTCGCCTGGCCGCTCTGCCTTCTGGACTGATTACCAGACCCACACTGGAATGGGATTTGATTTCGCCGAAGGCCGGCAGACAAAAAGTGCTGACCAGCTACCAGACCAAGGGACTTACCTGGATAGCTGATTACAATGTTGTGCTTGATCCAGCCAATAAACATGCCAGCGTTGCGGCATGGGTTACACTGGTGAATCTTTCGGGCAAAACCTACCGCAATGCCCATTTGAAGTTAATTGCCGGAACGGTGAACCGTATTCAGCCGCCACGGCCAGTGTTGGCGATGGTTCGGTCGGCAAGTTTTGGCAGGGCGGGGCCGCAGGGATTTCAGCAGAAAAAGTTTTTTGAATACCACATGTACACGCTGCCGATGCGTACCACTATTCCAGATAACTCCATGATTCAAATTGCCCTGTTTCCGACTCGCCAGGATGTGGCGGTGAAACGCGAGCTGGTTTTTTCCGGCCAGACCAACACCTATTGGTGGAATTATGCCAATAGTCCGGACTTGAACAATTCGCCATCCATCCATTATTCCGGTTCGGCGGATGTGTTTGTTCGCCTGCAAAACTCCAAGGCCAATGGCATGGGCATGCCACTGCCACGCGGAAAAGTTCGGCTGTATCAACAGGATACGGCGGATGGAACCCTGGAATTCATCGGGGAAGACCTGATAAAGGACACGCCCAGGGATGGCCGGGTGAAAATTCACGTTGGCCGGGCGTTTGATATTGTGGGCAGCCGCACTCAGACCAATTTTCATGCGAACAACGCCATGAATTATTTGGATGAAAGCTTCAAAATTGTGCTGCATAACCATCAGTCCAAACCGGTTCGCGTGCGGGTGCCACAATATTTATACCGCTGGAGCAACTGGAAAATAACACATGAAAGTCAGAAGTTTAGCAAGGTGAATGCCCGGGAAATTCTGTTCAATATGGATGTTCCGGCGAATGGGGAAAAGACTCTCACCTATACAGTTCGCTATTCCTGGTAAAACAAACGGCTCATCGCAGCGGTGTATGGGTTTGCCTTTTATCACCGACCCGCCTTTGCCCTTATACTTTTCGCCATGTTACAACCGCTGCATGATGCA
>JAJYPG010000046.1 GCA_021795535.1 Planctomycetota bacterium | reverse complement strand
CGCCCCCCATGGGGTGACACTTCTATTGAAACGAGTACCCGTGACATTTCTATTGAAACAGTACACGGGTTTTAATGTATCGTTACATCATCAGTTATGAACCGTATAATTTTAAAGGCAAACTCGGCGACTTCCCGCTTACCATGGCGTATGGCGGAAAAGTTGATGCCCTGCGCAGACGTTATAAACATTGGCTCTGGGATGCGGAGTATCGCGACACGCCAGGGGCCAGCGTCATCACGCATGGCGGCCCGCATCGGCACCCCATTATTTATTCGGTTTTTCAAACCTCCACCGGCGAGCGCGCTGTCGTGGTGGTGAATGACGATTTCTCCAGAGAAGCCACGGCCACCGTGAAGCTTCCACATCCCCTCCGGATGGTCGTGGTGACCCCCGAACAACCGGATCCGAGGCCCACTGCGGGTGTGGTGCATATCCCACCGCGGTCGGCGGTGGTTGTCCTGGAACAGCGGGCTTAGCGCGCCGGAAAATCAACACTGGGCAGGTCCATCAATCCAGAACGCGAAAATGGGAGAGTTCTCGGTGACCGAAATGCAGACGGTGTAAAGAATTAAAGCCATCTCGTACAACTCCAGGGTCATCATCATGGACGAACCCACTTCCGCCATTACCAGCCGCGAAGCCGGGAAATTGTTTGAAAGCATTGATGGCCTCAAGGCCAAAGGTGTTGTAAAGAAGTGGAAACGTCACAAAAAAGGCTGGTGGCGTTATACTTCCCCCTCATGAATTCAACCCAATTAAATATTGCTCAACCCTTTCGTTTTGAATTATTGCATCAGGACACCTCCACCCGTGCGCGGCTCGGACGGGTGCATACGCCACATGGTTCTTTCGATACGCCCGCATTTATGGCTGTTGGAACACGCGGCAGTGTCAAGGGCCTTACTCCGGACATGCTCCGCGAGGCCGGCTGTCAAATCATCCTCGGTAACACCTACCATCTCATGCTTCGCCCCGGCTCACCAACCGTTGACAACCTGGGTGGCCTGCAAACTTTTTCCGGCTGGAATGGACCGATGCTGACCGATTCCGGCGGATTCCAGGTGTTCTCCCTTTCTGATCTTACCAACTTCACCGAACAGGGCGTGAATTTCCGTTCACACATAGATGGCCAGATGATTCATCTTGGTCCCGTTGAATCCATGCGTATCCAACAGGAACTCGGTGCGGATATTGCCATGGCGTTTGATGATTGTCCCCCAGCGGATTGCCCGCCGGAAAGGCTCGCCGCCGCCATGGACCGAACCATTCGCTGGGCGAGAATCTGCCGTCAGGAGCATGATCGGCTTGACCAGACCAACCGCCAGGCCCTTTTCGGCATTGTGCAGGGTGGGACAGACATTGCCCAGAGAACACGCTGCATCCAGGAGCTTTTGCCGCTTGACTTTGACGGTTACGCCCTGGGCGGGCTTGCCGTGGGGGAGGGGCATGAACGCATGGTGAAGGTGATTGATGCGGCCACGCCATTGCTGCCAGCGAACAAACCGCGTTATCTGATGGGTGTTGGTTATCCTGTGGATATTCTTGAGGCTGTTAAACGCGGCGTGGACATGTTTGATTGCGTTCTACCCACCCGCAATGGCCGCAACGGCGTGGCTTTTACGATGAATGGCACCATGCGTATGCGGAATGCCCAGTACACAACAGATAGTCGTCCGCTGGATGAAAACTGCCACTGTTTATGCTGCAGGGGCTTTTCCCGTGGCTATTTGCGGCATCTCTTCACAGTCGGGGAGATGCTCGGTCCGATGCTGGTTTCCATCCATAATGTCCATTTCTTCCAGCAGTGGATGCTTTACATCCGGCAGGCAATCAGAGACAATCACTTGTCTGGCCTCTCCCCGCCGGCTGGGCCGGTCGGGATTGAGGCTGAACCTTCCGAAGATTGAATTCTCCGGGGTTCATGCGGCCTTCGCTGTTGACCCAACGATTCGGGTGCGTTGCTTGGCATTTGTATGAATGGCGGCATGGTGTTTGATTCGAGTTGGTTGTTGTTTGCGCGGAATTTTTCTCCATCGCCACAGCTTTGGCCGGGGTGATTGGACCGGGCCTGCGAGCAAGGCGCTTTATGTTGGTAGTTGGTATTTTCAAGGTTTTCGGGTGTAAATGAATCTTTCTCTGGTTGTTGCAGCCTATGCCGCCAGAGAAACCCCGAGCGGAGTTTTAATTATGCGTCATCGGTCGTTTTCGTTTTTCACGCGTCTGGCCATTCCGGCCATGCTGGCTTTCCTTTTGACGCTGGGAGTCTCTTGCGCGTTTGCCGCCACCGCCGGCGGTACTGCGGCGGCCACTCCAGTGGCTGGTGCCGCTCCCGTTGCGGGAGCCGCTCCGGTGGCGTCATCAACTCCAGCGGTCAGTGCCGCATCTGCAACGGCGGCAGGCACACAAGCCGTTGCCGCGGCAACGCAGGCGGGCGCCAATGCCCAGCCGGCGGCTCCCAGTCCCTGGTCGTATGTGTTCCTGGTGGTGGCGGGCATCGCTATATTCTATATGTTGCTGGGTCGTCCCGCCCGCGAAGAAAAGAAACGCAAAGCCATGATTTCCGCGCTTAAACGCGGCGACCGCGTTGTGACCACCAGCGGTCTGTTGGCCTCGGTGGTTGAGGTAAAGGATAACGAAGTGGTTTTGAAGATCGACGAATCGGCCAATGTGAAAAGCCACTACACCAGATCCAGTATTTTAAGTGTTATTGAAAAGGCGGATGAAGCGGATAGCAAATAATGTGTCAGGTGGCCTTGGCCAGGTGAAATCCCGCCCGACTTTGGCCGACAGTACGCTGGCGGTGGCCAACCCGCCATCAGTCACTCCTGGCCATAAAATCAGTCGCGGTTTCGTTGGGTCTGGCCGCATGGCGAAATAATCCGGGGTTGACGAGGCGGTTGGACAAAGCGGTTTCATAGGACAGTTCCCCGGCCTGATGATCTGAATATTTTGGAATCCTGGAAACAATATGAAATCAAATCTTGTCGCACGTTTTTTTATAATTTTCGCGGCCATAGCGCTGGCGATTTTCTCCATTTCCTGTTACGGACTCAAAGGGGGCATTGACCTTTCCGGCGGTACCGACCTTATTTATCAATTGAATATTCCGCGGCATTACCAGGGAGATCCCAACCGGTTGGCACAGCAGGTTATTTCCGTCCTGCGGCGCCGCGTTGATCCCAACAATGTTGATAATCTGGTATGGCGGGTGCTTAGTGGCGAGCGCATTGAAATTCAAATGCCCCTGGCCAGCGCCGCATCCCGTGCCGCACAGGCCCATTATCAGGCCATTGTTGACCAGCTTATGGCCAACAATATTATGCCGTCCCAGGTCCACGCGGCCCTTACGACCCACGGGCCCCAGCGTACTGCGGAATTGGCAACGATTGCCTCACATAATTCCGCACGGATTGCCGTCTTAAAAAAACTGGCCCTTGAATTTGACACGTTAAACCAGGTCAATGCCAAAGTCGCCCGTTATTCCGCCAATCCAACCGCGATCCCAACGGCCATGGTGGCACAATCCGTGCAGGCCCGCACCGCCTATCAGAAAACGCTTTCCACCGTCCTGGATTGGAATATAAATATCCGGCACCTTGCCAACCTGCTTTCTGTTAATGCCATGGGCAACAACCCCCAGGCAAAGCAGGCTTTGCGAAACTTCATCGCCCATCATCCCGCCCGACAAAAACTTATCCTGGCCCTCCAGCAAGCCTATGCAAACCTGCAAAAACACAGCGGCGGACTTAACAACCCCGCTGAACTGGAGCGTATGTTGCGCGGTGCCGGAGTGCTTGATTTCCGCATAGCCGTCAACACCACCAATCCCGGCGTGCCCGAGTCACTCGACCAGCTTGCCTCCAAAGGTCCGCATCGTGGATTTACTCCGCCGGGAACACGCTGGTTCCTGGTTGATCCGCAAAACGGCAAGGAACTCATCAACGGCGGTTATGTGGTTGGTTCCTGGGAGGGTCGCCATTACATCCTCCTGCACGATAACTCCGCACAGGCCCTCGTTCACGGCCATGGCCGGGAGCATTGGAAAGTGCAAAGTGCCTCGCTGGAAACCGATCCCACCAACGGCGGCCTGCTGGTTGCATTTAACCTCGATCCTGTGGGCGGGGCCTATATGCGGCAGCTTACCAGCGCCAACAAAGGCCGCGAGATGGCCATTTTACTTGATGGCAAAGCCATTACCGCTCCGGTCATTCGCGGAACCATTGGTCGCTCCGGGGAAATTACGCTCGGTGCCCCAAGCGACCAGCGTTCGGCCAAATCCATTCAGGATGATGCCCATAGCCTCGTTCGCATTCTCAACGCCGGCTCGCTGCCCGCCACGCTCCAGTCACAGCCCATTTCCGTGCAGACCATTGGCGCCACACTGGGCGCGGACAACTTGCGAGCCGGTCTGCACAGTGCCATTATCGCGGTCATCGTCGTGTTGGTCTTCATGTTCTGTTACTACACCATCACCGGCGCTTTTGCCGACATGGCCCTTATCATGAACCTTATATTGCTGCTTGGCATTATGAGCGGCATTCACGCCACTTTTACCCTGCCGGGCATCGCCGGTGTGGTGCTGACTTTGGGTATGGCGGTTGACGCCAACATTCTAATCAACGAGCGTATCCGCGAAGAACTCCACAAGGGAGCTTCGCTCTGGCTGGCGGTTAAACAGGGTTATGATCGTGTTTTCTGGACCATTTTTGATGCCAATCTCACCACCTCACTTACCAGCATTGTGCTTATTTTTGTTGGTTCAGAGGATGTCAAGGGTTTTGGTGTCACGCTGCTTATCGGTCTGGCGGTACACATGTTCACCGCACTGTTTGTCACACGCACGCTTATGATCGCCGCGATTCGCTGGGGCGTGATGAAAAAGATCGAGGACCTTTCCATCCAGGAATATTTTCGCGATCTGTTCACCGGCACCTGGCTGAAAGGCCGTTGGCCATTCATGCGCGTCTTCACGCTCACCAATTTTGACTGGATCGGCAAACGCTATTATTTCTGGACGATTTCCGGCCTGGTTATGATTCTGGGAATCACCGCTTTCATTGTTCGGGGCAACAAGAAGTACGATACGGAATTCAACGGCGGCACCCAGATAACCCTGCATCTTGCGCCCGGCAAAACGCTTCCCGTTTCCCAGGTCCGCCAGCGCGTCGCCCAGCTTGCCACCACCAATCCAGAACTTAAGGCTTTGCGCCACGCGACCGTTTATGCCATGGGAACCAAACACAATTCCTTCACCATCATTACCAGCATTGTAAATCCATCGGAGGGCAAAGAGGTTTCGACCAATCAAGTCCCTCCCGTCCAGCTTTTGTCCCATGCCTTGGAAGCTAAATTTTCGGATGTTATCAAGGTGACGCGTCGCCTTAAATTTGAAAATGCCTCGGTCTCCTCCAAACAGATTCAGCAGCTTTTTGATGATGGAACCGTCGCCCCCATTACCCATTCGAGCCTGCGGAAAGTGCTTCCCGGCATGCCCAATGTTGACATCAGCGATTTCCATGGCGGAGTGGCCCTTGTGCTCCGCAACATCGCGCCCGCCGTCAGCGTGCGTGAACTCACCACACGTATTCGCACCATGAGCCAGGAACCGGATTTTGCCGCTCTGCAATACCGCCCGTTTAAGGTTATTCCCATTCACTTTGCACCAGGTCTTTCCCCTGGCCACCAACCACTGATTTCCGACGCGGTGGTTGTGGCGGTGGATCAGAATCTTCTCTACGACCCGACCAAGTTGCAAATTAAATCGCGATGGAAATCCCGTGTTGCCGCACCCGAATGGCGGATTGTCCGTACCGCACTCCAGACTTCAGGCGGTTTGGCCGGAGTCAACAGCTTTGCCCCGCAGGTGGCCAGCGAAGCCCGGCTTAACGCCATTACGTCCGTGCTTATTTCCCTTCTCCTTATTGTGGCCTATGTATGGATTCGTTTTGGCGGCATCCGTTACGGCTTTGGCGTTATTTTCTCGCTCTGCCACGATGCGATTGTGGCCGTCGCCGCCACTGTTCTGGCGGTCTATATTCATCATTTCTGGCTTGGGAAATTACTGCTGGTGGACAATTTCAAAATCAACATGACCATGATAGCCGCGTATCTGACCATTATTGGTTACAGCGTGAACGACACGATTGTTATTTTCGATCGCGTGCGTGAAAACCGCGGGCGTACCCGTCAGCCGCTGACCCGGAAACTCGTCAACGATTCCATCAACCAGTGTTTCGGGCGTACCATCTGGACCACCTTTACCGTTTTCGTGGTCGTTTTCATTCTTTATGTATGGGGCGGCGCAGGTGTACACGGCTTTGCCTTTGCCATGCTGATTGGTGTTTTTACCGGTGCCTACAGCACTCTGGCCATCGCTTCACCCATGTTGCTGCATGTAAAAGATGCGATGCCACCAACCAACACCACCGCACTATCCACCTTTGAATCCGGTGATGATTCCACGGAATTGCCGGTTAAAGCGGGATGAACCATGAAAATCCATCTAAACACCGGTGGTCTTGCCGCCACCAACGGTTATTTGATTTCTGATGAAGCCGCTGGGGTGGTCATAGCCATTGACGCGCCGCAAAACACCATGGCTCCGTTGCTTAATATTGTGCGTCATAACAATTGGAAGCTTACACACCTGCTGCTTACCCATGGCCACTGGGATCACACCAGCGACCACAAGGTAGTTACGGACACATTCCCGGAGGCTAAGGTGCTGATCCATCGGCTTGATGAACCCAAGCTCATCAAACCCGGAAGCATGATGTTTTCGCTGCCCTATACCATTCCGCCACGTCATGCTGACGGCTATCTGGAGGATGGTCAGATTATCCACGTCGGTTCGCTGGCTTTTACAGTGATGTTCACACCCGGCCACTCACCGGGTCACGTCGTTCTGTATTGCGCTTCGGAAAAATTATTGATCGCCGGAGATTTACTGTTCGCCTCTTCTATTGGCCGCACAGATCTGCCCGATTCCAGCCCATCCGACATGACCCTTTCCCTGCGCCGAGTATTGACCCTGCCGGACGAAACCATCGTCCGCCCGGGCCACGGCCCCCCCACCACCATAGGTGAGGAAAAACGCGGCAACCCCTATTTGGCCCGCCTGTAAAAAGTAGGATTGCAAACCCAAAAATCGTAATTTTCTCTTCCGGATCGATTCTCAAAAATCGTGTCGCATAACGACGATTTTTCACCACGACGACACAAAGACGACGGATTCACACAGAGGCAACCGAGAATGATAACAAAAACGCATTTTACCAAGATGATTTTCACGCGGGAAGCGGCGGAAAATAAAAGCGCCCTGCTGACGCAGAAGAAATAACGGCCTGCTTCTCATGCATGCCTATTATCCAAATTCGAAAAAAAACAGGGGAGACGCGGTTCATGACGCGGACATAATTTGTCCACATCACGTCATTGTGGTATTGGTCTCCAGACCTGAGCCGTTCCGGTACAGACTTGGAAGTCTACACCACAAAACCGCTCGTGTGGCGGCACTAAAAACTCCACTGATTGCAAACTGCCGCCATTACTTCACCACGGCCTTACCCCACCACTGCGGATTCAGACGGGATTCGGTGGGAATATCGTCAATCATAGTGGTGACACCATTCTCCGGCGAGAATAAATAGTTCCGCGACACCACCTGCAAGCCCTCATTGGTGTAGCCGGAATAATTCACCTCCACATCGGCCCCCAGCGCTGCGCCGGGCTTCAGCGGAAGCGCCAGAAACTTTCGCGGCACCGCCAGCAGCGCCACATACCCTTT
>JAJYPG010000045.1 GCA_021795535.1 Planctomycetota bacterium | reverse complement strand
AGCCTGTTTGCTGGCCAATCCATATATCAAGCTGCAAACCGCGTCCGGAACTGGCGGCCAACTGGTGTATCTGCCCCGCAACGCGCCCGATCCGGTGGCCAGTGTGATTGTTCTGCATGTGGCTGGCCCGATCCATCCGTTGAACCAATAAAGCCGCGGCCCGCAACGGGGCTGATTCGATATTGAAAACGCTACGGGTCGGAAGGTCGTGAACGGTTACTTCATATTAAATGTTTAAGAGAACTCCATATTTAAGGATGTCTTATGAGACCGTCGCCAACTGTGGAGGAACTCAAGGCTATTCCAGTCTGGAACGCCGAAGACTGGATGTACGAGGATTTCCAAGTCGGAAACCGCATTAAATCGATGCAGCATACTATTTCCGAGGGTGAATCGATGGCATTCAACGCGCTGGTGTTGGACATGCATCCGTATGTCGCCGACGAAATCTTCGCGCGCCAAGAGGGCGTTTTCGGCAGGCGCCTGGTTGCGGGGGCTTTTGTGTTCTCCGCCGGTTTGGGGCTTGTGGCCACCAATTGTATCCACGCGTTCAGCTACGGTTATGACAAGCTGAGGTTCATCAAGCCCGTATTCATAGGTAATATGATCTTTAAGGTTCGCACCAACCTGGATAAGCGGCCCAAGTATCCGGAGATGGGCTTGATTCGATGCAGTTATGAGGTCTTTAAGAGCGACAACGAATTGGTGCTGTACTGCGAGCACCTGTAGACGGTAAAGTACCGCGATGCGGCCAGGTTTACGGACCAGGTGGAAAAGAAATAGTAGAGTGTCAGCACGGAGTCACTTATGTGCGCCACGGAAATTCCGATTCTCCAGTGTGCTTGGCCGAAGCCGAGCCGACCGCGGCCCATTGTGATTGTCGGGGCGGGAGGCATCGTGAACGATGCGCATTTACCAGCATATCGCAAAGCGGGATGGGCTGTGGCCGGGATCTTTGATGTTGACCCCGCACGGGCAAGAAAAACCGCTGAGACGTTCGGCATTGAGCGGGTATTTGACTCCATGGAAGATGCCTGCCGGATGCGGGATGTCGTCTTTGACATCGCAATCCCACCGGAGCATGAATACGCGGCGGTGCAGTCGCTGGCTCCCGGATCGGCAGTGTTGCTGCAGAAGCCTCTGGGAACGGATATCCAGGATGCGCAACGAATCAAAAACGCCTGTCGCACACGCAAATTAATCGCCGCCGTCAATTTTCAGTTGCGTTTCAGTCCGATGATGCTGGCGGTACGCGACGCGCTAAGCCAGGGGTTGCTCGGTGAGATCGTTGATGTCGAAGTGCGGCTCAACACGCGTACGCCATGGGAGTTGTTTCCCTTCCTGGAGAAACTCAAACGCGTCGAGATACAAGCGCATTCGGTGCATTACCTCGACTGGATTCGTTCAGTTCTGGGTGAACCAAAAGGTGTGTATGCTCGCACTGTGCGTCATCCCGCGTTTCCCAAGCTGCAAAGCACGAGGACCAGCGCCATCTTGGATTACGGCAGCGGCATTCGCTGCTGTCTGACTTTGAACCACAACTATGAGTTCGGACCCGAGCATGAGGCCGCGACGATCAGCGTGCAGGGCATGAACGGTGCGGCGTTGGTTACACTGGGGCTGCTGTTGAACTATCCCACGGGCAAGCCGGAGACTGTGGAGATTACAACACGCGAATTGCCGTGGACGCAGATACCGATTGATGGCCGCTGGTTCCCGGATGGCTTTGTAGGCCGCATGGCCAATTTGCAGCGTTTCATCACGGGCGAAGATGCCGAACTGGTCAGCACGGTGGACGATGCGTTGAAAACCATGGCGCTGGTGGAAGCGTGTTATATATCCGATGCGCATGGTGCCACGCCCATACCGGAGACGATATGAAGCAGGTTTTGAAAGGCATGACCTGGGATCACTCCCGTGGGTACGATCCGATGGTTGCCACTGCGCGCCAGTATGCGCGCGGTCATGTGGATATTGAGATAAAATGGGAGAAACGTTCTCTTCAGGCTTTCGCTGATTTTTCTGTTGACCAACTGGCTCGGGAATATGATCTGATCGTCATTGACCATCCGCATGTGGGGTTTGTAGCGCGTGAAGGCTCTCTTATTGCACTGGATACCGTCGGACGGGGCGCGGAACTCGGTTTGCTGGCACAACAATCCTTGGGCGGCTCACACGAAAGCTATCAGTTTGACGGGCACCAATGGGCTTTGGCCATTGATGCAGCCACCCAGGTCGCCTGCTTCCGGCCCGACCTTCTTCCGGTGCCACCCGCCACATGGAGAGAGGTGGTCGTGCTGGCGGCGGCGGGGAAAGTACTTTGGCCCATCAAGCCTATCGACGCTTTGATGAGTTTCTTCACCATTGCCGCCAATCTCGGTACCCCATGCCGCACCAATGGCACGCTTCCTCTCATTGACCGTCATGAGGGATTGGCGGTCTTGGACGCAATGGCGATGCTCGCCCAATACCTGCCGCGTGAATGTCTGACGATGAACCCCATTGAAACCTATGAATGGTTGTCGATGAAGAATACATTCGCGTATTGTCCGTTGGGCTACGGCTATACCAACTATTCCCGTGCGGAATATCGGACGAGTTTGCTGCGATTCACGAACATCCCCGCTCTGGGAAGTTCCGGTCCGAACGGGTCGTGCATCGGCGGAACCGGAATTGCGGTGTCAGCTCACGGTAAAGCGAAGGATGTGGCTGTTGATTATGCCTTTTGGATCGCCTCCGCTGATTGCCAGCGTACGCTTTTTTTCGATGCCGGGGGCCAGCCGGGGAATGCTATTGCATGGGACGACGATCATTGCAACGCGGTCGCTCATGATTTCTTTCGCGCCACCCGTGCCACGCTTGATGCGGTTTATGTTCGTCCCCGCTATGACGGCTATCTTGAATTTCAAGATGAAGGCGGGACTGTGATCAATTCCTTTCTTCGCGGCCAATACGACCGCGGGACGGCGATCGACCATCTGAATAGGGTTTATGAAAAGAGCCGGTCATGAGCCATCACAAGCGCCTCGAATGCAGATGCACCGGTCATAGAAGCATAAGTCCGGTCAAGCGGCACGAATTACGCCGGTGACAGACCGGCCTTCAGATCATCGCTTCCAGGAAAGGAGGATGCTGTCTTTTTACGCTTTACCATCAGCAGATGCGCGCAGACCAGAACCATTTCATTACGATTGTTTTTGACTTCCACCTGCTCGGTAACCACGCCGTAATCCGCCTGCTTTGCATCCCCGCAGGCGACAACGGTTATCGTCACACTGATTGTGTCTCCAATGAATACCGGTTTGATGAATCTCAGGCGGTCATATCCTTTGGACATGGCTTCCGGATTGATTTCCGATGCGGTCATGCCGATGGCGATGGAAAAAACAAGTGTTCCGTGAGCGATGCGTTGGCCAAATGGCTGGGTCTTACACCAGTGGGCATCCATGTGATGCGGGAAAAAATCACCCGTCTGCCCGGCATGAATTACCACATCGGTCTCGGTAATTGTACGTCCTATGGTTTGACGTGATTGCCCCTCTTTGTAATCTTCAAAAAAACGCGATTGGATTATCATTCAGAAACTCCTATGGACAAATTAATATCGTGAACGGCTGCAAATACTTCATTAAGAATCTTCTTCGATTCGCGTTTAATGGCGGCTGGATTATGGCCGATGCAACTGACGGTAAGCGCGGCACGCACCGTGCCGTCTGGCTTGCCGATGAAGGCTGCCACATCTGTAACGCCCGGGGCAAGTTCGCTGGCATAAATAAGAAAACGGTTGCGACTGGCCAGCCGAAACACAGTGCGCAACACTTTTCGCCGCGCCGACGGCGCGGTCTTCCACAATTTCTGTCGAGCCAGCGCTGATGCCTGTTCCTTCTCCGGCATGACACCCAGGAGCAATCTTCCCGAAGTGGTCGCCAGCGGTTCGAAGGCGGATCCCGGCGCAATTGAAAGTGAAATCGCCAACGGGCTCAGGGCCTGGCATACGATCAGGAGATGGTCTTCATCCAATACGGACAAGTGGCAGGATTGCCCCAGGCCATCGGATAAATTCCGCATGATGGGACGAACGATTCGCGTCAGTGATTCCAACGAAGAATGCGTCCTGCTCATTTCGAACAGCCGCAGCGACAATTCATATTTCTCGGATATTTCATCACGCACTAGATATCCGCGATCCCGCAATCGCGTGACCATGCGAAAAATTTCGTGGGGACTTTTTCTCAGGCCAGTGGCGATTTGCGACTGTGACTGCGGCACAATCGTCTGGGCCATGAATTCCAGGACATCAAGTCCCTTATCCAGTGCTGGTGCCGGATACCGTGTTGATTGAGCTTTTGACATAAACTTCTCCTGAAAGTATTATATATGAACAATATGTTTATTGGCAAACATATATGACCTGATGTGAAGCGATTACATCATGAGCGATTGTGATGGGCTGGTCGTCATTCCCGCGGCCTTGGTGGAGGAATGCGTGGCGAGGGTGGAGCAAGTCATCGCTACTGTAAAGTATGGTGCGCAAGGCGATTCTTGCGGGTGTTGATCCCAAGGAAGCGTATTTGAAATATGGTCGATTCTGAGCCGCGCGGATTGATGACGGGAGGGACGCCCCGGTGCGGCAGGTGAGGATAAACGTGTATGATTAAGGCCAATCCGCTGCTGGGAACTTTTTACCACGGGGTAGGTGCACTTTCCGCCTCGACCTGCTACACGCCGCAAAAAAAGGTGGGCGGCTGGTCTTGGCATACGTACTGGCTGGTACAGGCTTTCGTCTGTTGGCTGGTACTGCCGATCATCGGTGCGGCGGTGACGATTCCTCATCTGGTGGCCGTGCTTCACGCGTCACCGCCCTCAGCCATGCGTAACGCTTTCCTCTTAGGTATGGCGTATGGAATCGGTGGCACGGCATTCGGCCTTTCAATCCGATACATCGGCTTCTCGCTGACTTATTCAATTGCGATTGGTTTATCGAGCGTTCTGGGAACAATCATTCCGCTGCTTGTGGAAGGTAAGCTTGATGCCACATTTCAGAAAATCGGCGGCAATTACATCCTTTTGGGAATTATGATCGGTGTCATCGGTATCGCCGTCACCGGCGCTGCGGGACGCATCAAAGAAATTGGTCTAAGCAAGGGTGCCCCGGTTCTTCCCAGTATGCCCTCCACGCCCGGAATCGAAGCTTCGTCCGAGGCAACCACTGAAGAATACGCCCGGAAATCCACCGCGTTCAATCAGAAGTTTTCGCTGACCAAAGGTTTGCTTTTGTCGCTCATTGCGGGCGTGCTGTCCGCAGTTTATAGCTTTGCGCTTTTGGCCGGGCAGCCGATTGCGGACGTAGCCATTAAATACGGTGCCGGAGTATGGCAGGGTAACGTTGTATATATCTTCGCCAATGGTGGGGCGTTTATCACCACGTTGGCCTACTGCGGTTTTGTAATCCTGAAAGATGGATCAGCCCGTGAATTCATGCGCCTGTCAACCGGCCACAGCCGCGGCCAGCTGCGGCTTAATTTCTTAATGGCCGGGCTTACCGGATTGCTCTGGTACGGGCAGTTCTTTTTCTATAATCTTGGCCAGGTGTTTTTGGGCAAATACAATTTCAGCGGCTGGTCGATGCACATGACGATGCTGGTGCTGTTCAGTGGATTAATTGCCATTATGTTGCGGGAATGGCGGGGCTGCCGACGTTCGGCACAATTTCTTTTTGTGGCCGCTATGGCGCTGCTGATTATCGGCATATTCGCTTTGACTTATGGCAACTATATCGGCAACACTTACGGTGGTCCGGTGAAGAATCATAAAAGTACTCATGATGTCCCGCGGAAACAGGTTGGACTGAAATCATTGGATGGGAAACCTGCTGCGCCGATGCGTGCGACACTTTGGTTCCCGGTACCGTTGACGGCCCTTGCTTTGGAGAACTTCACATGTTGCCCCTTGAAAACATGACGGTGGTTGATTTCAGCCAATTTCTCGCGGGTCCATACGCCACGTTACGACTGGCGGACCTCGGTGCGCGCGTGATTAAGATTGAACGCCCGGATGGAGGCGACCTTTGTCGCCAACTTTATATCAGCAATTTGGAACTGGATGGAGATTCCACACTTTTCCATTCCATTAACCGTAACAAAATGAGTTTTTCGGCCAATTTGAAAAATCCTTCGGACCTCGCGCAAGTTCGTGAAATTGTGGCCCGTGCCGATGTCATGATTCAGACCTTTCGTCCCGGAGTCATTGATCGCCTCGGATTGGATTATGCGACCGTTCGGAATCTCAATGAGCGAATTATCTATGGCACGGTTACTGGCTACGGTAACGTCGGCCCCTGGCACGACAAGCCGGGACAGGATCTTCTGGCTCAGTCGCTTTCCGGTGTGGCGTGGCTTAGCGGGGATCATAATGATCCTCCGGTTCCGATGGGATTGGCGGTTGCCGACATATTGGCCGGGGCCGATCTGGTGCAGGGAATTCTTGCGTGTCTGGTGCGTCGCGGCATAACCGGTAAAGGAGGAATGGTGGAGATTTCACTGCTCGAAGCATTGCTGGATTTTCAATTTGAAGTGCTAACCACCCATCTCAATGATGGTGGCCAGTTGCCGGATCGCGCACAGGTAAATAACGCCCATGCCTATTTGGGAGCTCCCTATGGTCTATACGCCACCGCTGACGGATTTTTAGCCATCGCCATGAATCCACTGCAAAAACTTGCCACACTTCTGGAAATGCCGGAGTTGGCCGCTTTCGACCGCGCCGCGACATTCGCCAAACGCGACGAGATCAAGAGCTTGATCGCCCGGCGATTGAAGACCGGCACAACAACCCATTGGCTTGCGATTCTGGAACCGGCGGATGTCTGGTGCGCTCCGGTGATGGGCTGGTCCGACCTCTTGCGACACGAAGGCTTCAAGGTGCTGGATATGATACAACAGGTCAAACGCTCGAACGGTGCGGCCCTGACGACCTTGCGTTGCCCAGTGCGCATTGACGGGCAAGTACTCAAGTCGTCGGTTGGCTCGCCTAAAATCGGCGAGCACAACGAGCTATTGTGTAAAATGATGGAAATTCCGGCGATAACAGCCGCAAGTGTGCATATTGCTGGCAGTACAGCGTGAACACCGGATTTAACTCGTGAGCTTGGTGCTATGCAGCAGCCGGAACACACACCACTGCCACTGGCCCGGTTACGGGCGGTGGAGAATTTTCCTATAGTGTTGTCATCCATCTGTTATGGCTGATGTTGTTGTAAGTCTTTTCAATATGAATATCGACTGTAAGGAGCATCTAAAATGAAAATATCACCTCTCAAGCAACCTATTCAAGGAATCTTCACTCCCAATGTGGTTCCTCTTCTGGCCGACGGTTCTATTAATGAATCGGAGCTTCGCCGATATGTTCAGTGGCTGATCGATCGGGGTGTGCATGGTTTATATCCCAACGGCTCAACCGGTGAGTTTACACGATTTAATGTTGAAGAACGCCGAGAAATCGTGCGCATTGTCTGTGAGGAATGCGCCCCGAAGAATATTCCGGTGCTAGCCGGTGCCGCCGAAGCGAATGTTCGGGAGACGATTGCCGCGTGCGAGTGTTATCTTGGTTATGGTGCCCGTGCGGTGGCCATTGTCGCACCGTTTTATTTTCGCCCCAGCCAGGAAGGCGTGTATGCGTATTTTGCTGAAATTGCGCGGAATAGTCCCATTGATATCACGCTGTATAATATTCCAGCTTTGGCCACCCCCATTGAGGTTGATACTGTGCGTCGGCTGGCGGAGGAATTTCCGCGTGTTGTCGGAATCAAGGACTCCAGCGGCGATGTAAGCCAGATGGCCCGTCTAATCAATCGAATCCGCCCAATGCGT
>JAJYPG010000044.1 GCA_021795535.1 Planctomycetota bacterium | reverse complement strand
CGCCAGATAAATCTCGTTTAACTGTTCAAAAGGATTACCCGCGTACCGCAGATTCTATCATGCAGCGTGCGCTGCATGCGCGTGTCCACGAGTGCGAGAATACCGTCTACCAATCCCCAAATGCCGCCGAGGAAAACCCCCACGGAGATAATGGCCACATTTTTTGTAAGTGCGACGGCAAGCAACGCCAGCACAGTCAACACGTTTCCGAACGTGTACGCCAAGGCCCGGGCAAATGCTTTGGGCTTGGAGATCGGCGTGCCGTCCATGTTGATGACGCGCAGATTGCCGGCCATTTTGCCCAAAGATTGGCCCTTCCATCCATGAAGCAAGCCGAAGTACAGATTGGCAACCGCCAACGCGATGACCGACACAATAACTCTGCGCGACATAACGCCTGGATCGGTCAGGGGAGTAAAAAAGCTAATACCAAACACGTAGTTCAGAACCCATCCGAATATCCCCAGCAGGATACCATCGATAAAGAAAATACAGCCGATCCGCCGCCATACACCGGGCCGCACAAATTCGTTAGGTGCCTCGGCCCCGGTTTGCAGGCGATCCAGGAGAATTTGTTTGCCCTCGGCGCTGACCAATTGGCCCTGGAACGTCACAACTTCATCTTCTGGGAACCATTTTTTGGTGATGCTGCACTGGACCATGCCCGGTGCCGGGGTCGCAGACCCCGGAGGTGATGCTGGCGTGGATGATTCGGCGTAGGGGTTGTCAGCCATGGGTATTCTCCAATGGGCGTCTATTTATTCCACGAAACCTCGGCAAATGTCAGGAGTTATTTATAGCTGTGCGGACGGGATACGTCAATAAAAACAATACGGGAAAAATGCGGGAAACTTATAGGATTTAGGTGGGCTTTTCACCGACCAAACGGCAATACCTGAAATCCGATCTGGAATCCAGGTGAAACACACCCAACTTTCCGGCGGAACAGCCGGAAAGCAGCAACATGCCACCGGTGCAGCGGTTGCTGGAACGGGCGGAAGTGATCCAGCCGCGAGCACTCCCGCACCGTGGCGTCCATGTAGCCACCAGAAAGAAGCTGCCGTCAAGACGCAAAGAGCGTTGATTTTACAGCCTGCTATTGCTATGCGAAGCACCGCATTATGCTGGAACATCCGTTCCAAGTATTATCGCGCGAATGGGCGCTCGCCCGAACTGGCAGGTTCCCGACGGTGTGGGTAAAGTCAGGGCGATGGCGCGAAGCTCGCCGTGTTTAGGAATTGATTAATACGATAGAGTAAAATGCCCCGCTGTGCCATTATAAATAAATACTGCACTACCCAGTATGTCTCTGCCGATAAGGCCATCTATTCCTTGTGAGGCCAGCGCGGATTCAATGACTGGCACCGATGTGCCGAGGTACATCGGGTTTCCATTTATATCTAGGAGAGCAAGCAACACATCATACTGATTGCATGTGTGTGCAACTCCGACAGTGGATGGAGTCTAGATGGGTGTCGTTCCTGTTACGGGAACTTGGAGCTTCTTGATAGCCATTGCGTCAATCGCAGTGCATGATGCACCGGTATCCAATAAAGCGCGAATTTTTAGGGGAGACGGTACAGGCTGTTTGGCCTGCATTAATGCGCTTTGACGCGGCTCGCTCACGGCCAGCCATACGTCAACCAACGGGCCGCTCTGGGTCATGCTTAGGTTTATGTGGGGCATAGTTCAACGTCACGGGTAAAAAATTGCACGTTTTCAAGGGCATTAATTTGCTTCACCAAAAATAGCTTCGCAACTCCAAACTGCCTGTAACCCTCTTTGATCGCGTCGGCATAAGTATCGTATGTTCCCACAACAGTCGAATCTTGAATGAGTACGTATTTTCCCCTTCCGGATAACACCAATGCCGGTAGTTCACGTTTATAAGTTTCCAGTTCTTTCTCAAGAGCCATTTTCATATCTCCACAGGCTTTCCTTAGCCTGATCCAGCCGGTCCAACATTTATTATATGTAACAAATATTGCTTTTCATAGCAGTGTCAAGCCGAAATTAAAATTTAAGCTTTGGCGAGGACAGTAGCCGCCCATTGCGTCCTATAATTTATCCACCAACCAGCTCATTTTCAATTAATTCTGCACAGCGCCGTCAATTGCAGGTTGCATTAATATACCGTTTATCTTGCGGCGGCATTCTTCCTCCGTGGTGCTGGAGTGGCCAGATATGTCATGCCGATATATGGTGCGCGGCCAGCAGGGAAAGCGAACTGATGCGATATTAAGACTTGGCAACCGCCTGCCGCTGGCTGGGAAACTCGCCGGAAGTAGCGGCCCGACACTACGCCGTATCGACCGACTTAAACGAAGACTTTCGACGTGCCACAACATCCAAAACAAGCGGCCCAATTTCCGGCCCAGTTGTGGCCCAAAACCCGGCCCAGCAGGCTCCCGCAGGAAATTGCAACGACTTGCAAACCCATCACGAAACCCGCTTGGATCAAGGGTTTTTGCAAGCCCGTGCCGACACATGTACACCCTTGCATATAAATGAGATGGGCCTGAATGGATTCGAACCATTGACCTCGTCATTATCAGTGACGCGCTCTAACCAACTGAGCTACAAGCCCGAACAACCCGATCCGCCCCCGCCGTCGGGCGGTCTATAACCACCTGCGGGGACTGGCTCGAAGTCCAGACCATTTATCATCCAACGACTTGTTACCAAAGTCAAGGGACCGAAAGGGTGTGGGCGTTTTTAAACTCACTGCAAACTGCGTATTGAACCCGAGCGAAGGCAACGCTATCATTATTATTAATAGAGTTCCTCGGTCGAAACGGTCCGTTGGGAATGTTGCACATCCGGCGGAAATCAGCTTTTCAGGAATTCGTGCAATTGCATGCCTTGGCGTAATGGCTGTTGGCGTGGCAGAACGGAGTGGCGGACATGAATGTATTATTGCTTTACCCGGAATTTCCCGAAACTTTCTGGAGTCTCAAACATGCGTTGCGCTTTGTCCGAAAGCGTGCGGTAATCCCGCCACTGGGCCTCTTGACGGTCGCCGCGATGCTCCCGCCGCAGTGGAATAAACGTCTGGTGGATCTGAACATCCACCCGCTGTCAAACGCGGACCTGGCGTGGGCTCAACTCGTGATGATCAGCGGCATGGTTGTACAGCGCGAATCAGCCAAGGCCCTGATTGCCCGCTGCAAAGCTGCCGGTCTAACAATCATCGCGGGCGGTCCGTTATTTAGTTCCGAGTACGAATCTTTCGATCTTGTTGACCACTTTGTGCTGGGCGAAGCGGAATTATCATTGCCGCCATTCCTGGCGGATTGGGAACAGGGAACGGCGCAACGATTATACCGGGCCGAGGGCTTCGCCGATCTTCACAGCACCCCGATTCCCCTCTGGGAACTCGCGGACCTGCGCTATTACGCATGTACCGGAATTCAGTTTTCACGTGGGTGCCCCTTCGACTGCGATTTCTGCAACGTGACGGCCATGTTTGGCCGACGTCCACGCACGAAAACCGCCGCACAAGTGCGGGCCGAACTTGAGGCGCTGGAGCGCAGTGGATGGCGCGGCAGCATTTTCTTCGTCGATGACAACCTTATCGGCAATAAACGCGAACTTAAGCGCGACCTGCTGCCGGTGCTTGTGCAGTGGCAGCAGGAAAGGGGCCCTTTCACCTTTAACACCCAGGTTTCAATTAACCTCGCGGATGATCCGCAACTGATGACCGCGATGGCCGGGGCGGGATTCGACACGGTATTTATCGGCATTGAAACACCAGATAACTCCAGCCTGGCCGAATGTTCAAAAAGCCAGAACCGTAATCGTGATCTGGTGGCCGATGTGCAACGCCTGCACAATGCCGGCCTGCAAGTGCAAGGTGGGTTCATTGTCGGCTTTGACAGCGACCAGCCGAGCATTTTCCAGCGGCAAATCGACTTCATACAAAAAAGCGGCATCATGACCGCCATGGTTGGTCGCCTGCAAGCCATCCCCGGCACGCGACTTTATGATCGCATGAAGCAGGCCCATCGCCTTGTGGGAACGGCCACCGGGGACAACGTTGATGGAACCTCCAACATCGTGCCGACCATGGACCCGCAGGTATTGCAGCAGGGGTATGAGGCGATATTAAAGTCAATTTATTCTCCCAAGCAGTACTACCGGAGACTGCGTACTTTCCTCAAAGAGTACCACGCGCCACCGGTACACACACGGCTGACTTTTGGACGTGTATTGGCCGGTGCCATGGCAACGTGGCGACTGGGGTTTGTTGGCAAAGAGCGCTTTCACTATTGGAGAATGCTGCTCTGGACCAGCCTGCACCGGCCACGGAATGTGCCGTTGGCCATTCAACTGGTAATCTGCGGCTATCACTATCGCCGCATCTCCGAACTGCTGATACCCGGCGGGATGAAATCATGAAAAGCATCACAACGCGGCGTAGGTGACAACTAAAAAGATTTACCATCCCGATCACAATTATTTAAGCCGAAGTCATCGGGATGAACTCTGACACGAAGACACGAAGTATTCCCCGGCGCGGTTCGTCTGCCTGTTCCGGTCATTGAGCCGTACCGCGCGGCCAGGCGGGACATTCGGGGCAGTCGATTACCTGTAACGGAGGTTGATTTCACGGTATACTCATTTCTTAAGCGGGTTGGCGGCGCAGGCAGTGGCGGCGCAACGTGGCCGGTAAACGCGGTGTTTTGGGTTCAGGGAAATATAGCTATGTCAGCTCCGGTGCATCCTTATGGTGATTATGGTGTGGCGTTGCGAACGCTGCGCTCCGGGCGGAATTTTCTCGGTTATGTTCTGTTTTTCAGCGTGATGCTGCAAGTGGTGGGATTTATCCTCATGCGTTTTACGACGCAGCCTTATCGGGCGAGTAATCCGGTGGTACTGATTAAACATGCGCCGGGCCACGGACCGGCGGGATTGTCGGAAACGCCCGGGGCCGCGTTCATGCGGGCCGGGCTGCCGGAAAGCCTGGATGTTTTTCCTGCGGCCAACGCCGAAGGTCAAAGCATTGAGAATTATCAATCGAGTCGCCTGGTCATGGGGGAAAAGGCCGGACGACGGCTTAATCTGCGGCGACAATGGCGTGAAAGTTATTATCTTATTGCGCCTATTACGCAGTTGCTGGGACTGCTGGCATCCGGTTCACAGGCGATTATTATTTTTGTCACGCTACTGGTGATCCTGGTGGCACAGGCACCGGGCGTGGCCAATATGACTCGAAGTTTGATCTGGTCGGTCATTTTGCTTTTTATGGTATTTCCCTGGCAATATGTATTGCCGGGATTTCCGATTCCCGGCGTGCTTTACGGCTGGCATGAATTACACAACACTCTGGCGTTGGCATTTCTGCCGCCGCCGGGGCATGGCATTTCGTTTGATCAGCGTATTTTAATTGTGGGAAGATACGTGCTATGGCCAGTGCTGGCGCTGGTGGTGATGCTGGTAACCGCCGAGCGGTTTCGTGCCGGCGTGCGTCTGGCGATCGGGCATCCGCTGCAGAGCATGATGCTGGGCGAAAATCGTGGCAGCGGCGCTGCGGCACCGCGCAATACGCCAGCGCCCGGTGTGCCGGGGGCGAAGAATTGAAATGGTTCAGAGAGTTGACAGTTCGTGCAAGCGACAGCGCTTTGCCCTATACTTTTCGCCCATGAGATGGTTGATGAAATACCGCCCGTATACGCGTATACCGCTTTGGCCGAGGGCTGCTGTTCCGGCGCTCTTGCTGGTGTTGCTTTTAACCCTTGGCTCCCGGTGCCCAGCGGTGGCGATCCTGCCAAAGCCCACAGCATCCTGGCTGTTGCAAAATGGGGTGTGGGTTCCGCTGGTGGCACCAAACCCTGATACACCGCCGGGGCAGGTGGCGGAAATGATTGCGGAATTGAATTCAGGCCACCCGAAACACATCCCCAAACAGGCCCGGCGCTGGATGAAAGCGAATAAAAACAATCCGTTGGCACCGGAAGTGCTGTTGCTGCGTGGCGATGCGTACAATGCCATGGGCGCAAAATACACCGCCTTGTTTGCCTATGAAGACCTGCTGGATAATTACCCGACAAGCCCGCTATATGGCCCCTGCCTGCGGCGCGAATACAACATCGCGTGCGCATTTCTCCGCGGATACAAACGCACATTTCTGGGCATGCGTATTTTGCCGGTAAGCGGTGATGCTCTGGAGCTTTTACGCCGTATTCAAGATCGGCAGCGCGGATCACCATTGGCGGAGTTGGCGGGCATTCGTGTGGCGGATTATTATTACAGCGAATCACGTTTTAACCGGGCTTTTCAGTCTTATCAGGACTTCCTGAGGCGATATCCGTACAGCCAGTTTGTGGTGAAGGCAACAATTATGGAAGTGCAATGCCTGTTGGCCACTTTCCGTGGGGTAAAATTCGACCTCACGCCATTACGCAACGCCGATGCGCAGCTTGAAACGCTCACGCAGGAATATCCGCACTTTGCACAGATATTGCAGGTTAAATCATTGGAAGAACGCATTTACCAGATTGAAGGCCACAAGGAACTGGAAATTGCCCGGTTTTACATTCGCTTCAGCAAACCATCGGCCGCCAAATATTATTACAATCGGGTTATTAATGACTGGCCAGATACGCGATGGGCACACCTAGCCAAAAAGGAACTTGTGGAGCATTTTGGGGCGGAGGCGATCAAGTGATCATAACGCGCAAATCCATCCGCAGGGGGCCAAGCATTGCAGGACTGCTTTTGCTGACGCTGCTGGCAATGCTGCCGGCGGGATGTGGATATACCATGAAATCCATTTATCCGTCGGGCATTCACACGGTCGCGGTGCCGATCTGGAAAAACAGCACCTTCCGCAGAGGGCTGGAATTCCGCCTCACGGAAGCCATTGATAAAAACATTGAATCCCGAACACCGTATCGATTGGCACCAATTAATCAGGCGGATACAGAATTAACCGGTACGATTGTCAGCGCAAGTGAAGGCATATTAAGCAGCAGCTTTCAGACGAATTTGCCTCAGGAAACGCAAATTACAATTGTGGTAAATTTTACCTGGCGGAATTTGCGGACCGGCGCGGTGCTTTCACGCCGGGTTAATTTTGCGGCGTCGAGCACGGAAATTCCGCAAATCGGCCAGCAACTGCCGGACGCGGAACAGATGGCGGTGGAGCGCATGGCGCAGGCGGTAGTCAATCAGATGCAGAAGTCGTGGTAGCGCCCCTGTTATTCAGTAACATCGGTACATTCAACGAAATATGGAGGGAGCAAATAAAAAAGGCCCACCGTTTGGGGGCCTGGAAGAGGGGAAGTCACAGGAGAAACAGGTGTACCGGGGCGAAACGCCACAGGTTCACTTTTTCTTCTTGTCCTTCTTGGGTTTCTTGACTTCCTTCTTCTGACTGTTGTTGCCCTTGGCCATAGCAGGACTCCTTATATGGGACTAAAAAAACATAAACACATCGCCACGCGACGATGTGTGTTCACGACACCGAAGAGTAAACTGTAAACAATAGTAACCTATCGGCGCATAAACGCCAGCGAAAAATGAATGCTGGTAATCTCGATACCGCGCGACGCATCACAAATCATCAAGGCGATGCCCGTAAACAGTTATCAATTTCAAACCATCAATATTAGATTTGAGATATAAAAATCACTTCTTGCCGCCGCCGGTCAGCACCCGCAGAGCGATGCGGATAGGGTCGTAATATTTATCCACCACGCGCTCTTTAAGGGGAATAATCGCGTTGTCGGTAATGTGGATTTCTTCGGGGCACACTTCCGTACAGCATTTGGTGATGTTGCACAACCCGATACCGCCTTCGTCTTTGAGTAACGCGGTGCGGTCCAGAGAATCCAGCGGGTGCATTTCCAGACTTGCCACACGCACCAGGAATCGT
>JAJYPG010000043.1 GCA_021795535.1 Planctomycetota bacterium | reverse complement strand
ACGCTGTATGGCGGCGTTTTCGGGGCGATTCAGCATAAAATATTTTCCATCCATCACGGTGCCGTGAAAGAAATTCATGGGGGGCGTTCCCACAAATCCGGCCACAAACATGTTTACAGGCCGTTCATACACCTCCAGCGGCGGGGCGCATTGCTGAATCACCCCGTCCTTCATCACCACAATGCGGTCGCCCAGCGTCATGGCTTCTTCCTGATCATGGGTAACGTAAATGGTGGTGGTGTTAAGCCGCAGGTGCAGCCGCTTTATTTCCGCGCGGGTTTCCACGCGCAACTTGGCGTCAAGATTGGAAAGGGGTTCGTCAAAAAGAAAAGCCTTGGGATTCCGCACAATGGCGCGTCCGACGGCAACGCGTTGTCGCTGGCCTCCGGAAAGTGCCTTGGGACGCCGGTTCAGGAAATCGGTCAGGCCGAGAATCCCGGCGGCTTCGCGAACGCGCTGGTCGATCTGCGCTTTGGTGAGTTTAAGTTCGCGGCGGCGCATGTTCAGGGAAAAGGCCATATTTTTGTAAACGCTCATGTGGGGGTAAAGGGCGTAATTCTGGAAGACCATGGCAATGTCGCGGTCTTTTGGGGCGACGGAATTCACCATGCGCCCATCAATGAAAAGCGAGCCATGGGATATTTCCTCAAGGCCGGCAACCATGCGCAGTGTGGTGGTTTTGCCGCATCCGGATGGCCCGACCAGCACTATAAATTCACGGTCCTGGATAACCAGGGAAATATCGTTGACAGCGCGCACGCCATCCGGATAAATCTTGGAGACACTCTTAAGTTCAACTGTGGCCATGGATGATCCTTCCGGTATAGGACGGCCTGCTTGCAGCCAAATGGAATCATCCCCCCCGGCTCGCGCAAACGCAAGGGGGCAATAACCAAATAATGGCCGCCACGCCTTGCCACTTGTGCGTTACGATGCGCTGTGCCATAATTCCCACCAGGGCAAGTCTGGAGTTTTGGAAGATGATTGTCGCGGTAGTGCAGGAAATATTCCCCGGTGAAAAATGTGTGGCGCTTACTCCGCAGCGGACAGCTCTGCTGCGCAAGGCGGGTCTGGACGTTCATATTCAATCTGGTGCGGGCCACATGGCCGGCTTTATGGACAGCCAATATGAGCAGCAGGGTGGGGTGATCGTCGCGGATCGCACCGCGGTTTTGGCCAGTGCGGATATTCTGGTGCAGCTTCATGTTTCTGGAGCTTCCTCCGCCACTTCGGCCACAGACCTGGCTGCTCTGAAACAGGGGGCGGTGGTCATTGGCTTTGCGGAACCCTACAGCAACAGGAATGGAATTGAGGCACTTGCGGGTCGGGGCGCGACCCTTTTAGCGATGGAACTTGTGCCACGCATCAGCCGGGCACAGAATATGGATGCACTTTCGTCCATGGCTTCGCTGGCCGGATATAAGGCTGTGCTGTTGGCGGCCGGCCACCTGCCGAAAATTTTCCCGATGATGGTTACGGCCGCCGGCACACTGACCGGAGCAAAAGTGCTGGTGATTGGGGCGGGTGTGGCGGGCTTGCAGGCGATCGCCACCGCGCGCCGGCTTGGAGCGCAGGTAAGTGCCTACGATGTGCGACCCGCGGTAAAGGAACAGATTCAGAGCCTGGGCGCGAAATTTGTCGAGCTTCCCCTTGAGAAAAAAGATGCCCAGACCGTCGGCGGTTATGCCGCTGAACAATCCGCCGAGGAACAGACCCGCCAGCGGGAACTGATGGCCAAAGTGGTGGCGGAATCGGATGTGGTCATCAGCACGGCGGCGGTTCCGGGGAAAAAAGCCCCGGTGCTGGTTACGCAGGCGATGGTGCGGGCCATGGCTCCTGGGTCCGTCATTGTGGACCTTGCGGCTTTGCGCGGTGGTAACTGCGAAATGACCAAGCCGGACCAAAGTGTCGATTGTCAGGGTGTGACCATTCTGGGGCCAACCAATCTGCCCGCGGACGTGGCCTTTCATGCCAGTCAGGTCTATGCCAACAATATGGGCAATGTGCTGAATCATCTGATTAAAAAAGGGGAACTGGTGTGGAATCTGGAAGATCAAATTACCCGCGAGATGCTGGTTCTTAAAGCGGGCGAAGTCGTCAACCCGGTGGTGCGCAAAGCTTGGGGTTTGTCGGGTTGATTCGCGCGCACGCAATTGTTCAGGGCTTTGCGCCCTATATAAGGAGACCATCCCTTGGGTGGCACATTGGAATCCAACTTGTTCGTTTTTGCTCTGGCCGCATTCCTGGGCTATGAGGTTGTTCGCCGGGTTTCACCGCAGTTGCACACACCGCTGATGTCGCTCACCAATGCCATCTCAGCCATTTCCGTGGTGGGGGCCATTGTGGTAACCGGAGCGGACCACGACTCTCCGCTGGTGTTGACCCTGGCGACCATTGCCGTCGCCTGTGCGATGACCAACGTGATCAGCGGATTTATGATTACCGATCGAATGCTGAAAATGTTCAAAAAACGCAAGACAAAATAAATTCCGGCACGCTGCGGATCTTTGTATTGGTCTGTGCGAAGCGTTTTCTTTAAGTCATCGGAGAGGGCGGAATTTCCTGGAGACAATGTCAATGGCGGTTGAATTCAATACTCTTTCATCTATGGGCAATGCTCTGGCGGCCATCGTGCATACCCCATGGCCCCACGGCCAATCCACGCACTGGTATGTGGCCCTGGCCAGCATCGTGGCCGCGATTCTGTTTGTTTTTTCCCTGAAATGGCTCAGTTCCCACAAGACCGCACGGTATGGCGTGTGGATGGGGGAAATTGGCATGGCGGCGGCCATTCTGGCCACACTATTTCTGCCCCAGGTCCATCATTATGGCTGGATCGCCACCGCTTTCCTCATTGGCGGGGCCATTGGCGTTCCCCTGGCGGTTTTCACCCCCATGACCGCCGTTCCACAGCAGACCGCTCTTTCCCACGCGTTCGGTGCCCTGGCCGCGGCACTCGTCGGTGTTGCGGAATATTACATGCACTATCCGCATCTATCCACATCGCTTCTTATCAGCATCTGTTTTGAAACGCTGCTTGGCTTTCTGACTTTTACCGGCAGTTTAATGGCCTTTGGCAAATTACAGGAAATTCTGCCCACCACGCCCATGGCGTACAAATTTCAAAATTTTGTCAGTCTTGGCGTGCTGGCGGCGGCCATTGGTACGGGTGCCTTCCTGGCGATTGCCCCGCATCATGCCTTTTTGTTTCCCCTGTTTATCAGCTTGGCGCTTCTTTTCGGAATTCTGCTGATTGTTCCCATTGGCGGGGGGGATATGCCCACCGTCATTGCCCTGCTTAACAGTTATGCCGGGCTTTCCGCCGCCGCCATGGGCTTTGTCATCAACAACAAACTGCTGATTGTCGCCGGAGCCTTGGAGGGTTCCTCTGGTTTTATTCTTTCCATGATTATGTGCAAGGCCATGAATCGCTCTTTCCTCAATGTGCTTTTCGGCCAGATGCAGACGCAAGGGGTTGTCAGCAAGGATGATATTTACGGCGGAAAAATAAAATCCACCACGCCGGAGGAAATAGCCGCCCTGCTGGATGGCGCTCGGAATGTTGTTATCGTTCCCGGTTACGGACTGGCGGTGGCCCAGGCGCAACATGTCACCGGCGAACTCTTTGAATTGCTCGCCAGCCGTGGGGTTGAGGTTGAATTTGCGATTCATCCGGTTGCTGGCCGCATGCCGGGCCACATGAATGTGCTGCTGGCGGAGGCGGACATTCCTTATGACCGCCTGAAGGAAATGGATGAAATTAATACGCAGTTTGAAAATGTGGATTTGGTGATTGTGAATGGTGCCAACGATGTGGTAAATCCGGACGCCCGCGACAACCCCAACAGCCCCATCGCCGGAATGCCCATTTTGAACGTGGACAAGGCGCGTACGGTGGTGGTGATCAAGCGCAGTTTAAGCCCTGGTTTTGCGGGCATCCCCAATCCACTTTTTGCCGCCGACAACTGCCTGATGCTTTTTTCCGATGGCAAAAAAGCCATGGTGGATATTATTCAGGCAATAAAAAAAGAATAGTTGCGACCACCGGTTTGATTGGCCGGAGTAGATTCTCGCTGTTGTTGGCGGTTCCGGCGACCTGAAAATTCCGGACCTTTTGATTCCTTGGTGGACGATCTTAAAACCCGCGCCAATTCCGCGGTACAAACACCCGCACACGCGTGACCTGACCAGATCTTACATTTACCAGCATTGGAATGGCTGGATTTATTCGCCAAATAAAATGGTTGCTTAATTTCAGTCGCAGCCATGCACCGGGCACCATGCTCCGCGGAAGGTGGCCCCACGGTGGCAACTCCACCAATGCCACACGGATATTTTTGGGTTTCTTTTGTCGATAATGACGGGTTATGCTGGCGATAGCCTGCTGGCAGACCGGGCAGCCATGGTAATAAATAATCACCAGCCAGCGGCCATGCAGCAAGGCGTTACTGCCGACAATAAATGGGCTGATTGGCATCGTATGGCCATACCAACTGGGAGGAGTGGTGAACAACAGTCCATGGCCGCCGGTAATCTGGCCGTTGGCATGCAAAAACGCTGGACGCCAATATTGCTGTCCCCATATTCCCACCCAGACCATGACAATGGCCAGCAGCATGGCGGCGGCTTTACGCAGCCGCCCATTGGAGCCTGCCTCGGGTGTGACACGGACCGACCAGAGCATCACCAGCACCACCGCCACATCCAGTGTCATGGTAAGCCAGGGGTTGACATGCACCGGCCCAAAGCAGCCGCAGGAATGGTACCCGGCTATTCCACGGAATGCCGAAACCCCGGCAAATACCGTGAATAGGACCAGTGTGATCATTGCACACATTCTGGCACCACGCCCCCAGACCAGCCATAACCCCATGGCTGTTTCCATCAGAATTTCCACCAGATGCCGGAACAAATGCGTACTCACCGATCCGTTGAACAGATCAATGGTTTTAAGGCTCGCGGCGGCCAATAAAAGCAGCCCGACCAGAATGGGGGGAATCCAGACGCGAAGTGGTTGCGCGGTGGGACAATCGGTTTGTCTGTTTGATGACGGTCTCTGAGGATTAAATTCTTGGACGTTCATCAGGTCCTCTTCGCATTGCGATTTTGACTCTCCGGGACGGACGTTTTGATTGCATCGGCCAGAAGGTCCGCGGTGCGTGGCCGCCGGTCCGTCAGGGCCTGCACCTGTGCGTAAAGCATTTTAGCTGCTGCCAGCAGGGCTGTCACGTCAGCCGGACGGCTAGGCGGATGCTTTTGCAGGTCGGAAGGCGCGGGAAGCCGGTGCAGGGCCAGCACGATTGATGCCTCCACTTTTATCGTCTGCTTATGTACCCGGCAACTGGCGCAGGCGACAGTGCCATGACTGGGAATAAAGCCGATGGCTGCACCCGGTCGCACCGGGGACCCGCAGACACAACAAATATCCAGTCGGGCCTGATATCCGGCGGCATTGAGCGCGTATGTCAAATAGGCGACCAGGGCACGGGGTGCTTCGGGTTGGGTAATCAACTGAAGCGTGGCGATGAGTTCATCATACAGGCGGGTATGGGGATCGTGCGGGGAAAGCAGCATGCTGGTAAATTCGCAGATGATCTCTCCGGCATAAAAGGCCGCCAAATTTGTCCGAATGGCGGGCTGATGGTTCGCCACCTGCCACGCGGTAAGAAGGGAGAGTTCCCCGGACCGGGGGAGTACAAAGACGATCTCGCCTACGGAAAGCAGGTCCAGCGGCCCACCGAGGGGGGAGGCTGATTTGCTGGAAATTTTTCGTATACCTTTGGCCAGCGCGGAAATCAGGCCATGTTCCCGCGTCAGCAGGGTTACAACCTGCGAGGTTTCCGAAAAGTCCACCACGCGCAGGCACACACCTTGATCTGTCTGATACTTTGACACAGTTGATATTTTACCTGACTCAAGACCAATTCGCCTGCGCGCCATCGGCTTCAGAATGTTTTTATGTTAGCGAAGCGCAAGGATATTGTAAGCAATCGGCTAATCTTTACACTGTGGGCTTGACGTCTGGCTATCCTGCGGCCATTGTTAAGTGCGCATAATATGTGTTGTACGGGCGGTTGTTTGCTTGGGTGGAGTTGTTATGTCGCGGAAAAAGAAAATTCTGGTGGTGGATGATGAGCGAGACCTGGTTGACCTTATCTCCATGAATTTGCAGCGTCATGGCTACGAAGTTATTACCGCACATGATGGCAAAATAGGCCTTGAATTGGCGCGCAAGCAGGTGCCCGACCTTATTTTGCTTGATCTGATGATGCCCGGCCTCACCGGTCAGGAAGTTGCCACCCGTCTTAAAGGTGATTCCCAAACCGCCGCAATTCCCATCCTTATGCTTACCGCACGCGGGGAGGAAACTGATATTATTGTCGGGCTTTCCCTTGGTGCCGATGATTACGTCACCAAGCCTTTTTCCATGAAGGTTCTTATGGCGCGTATTGCCGCGGTTTTGCGCCGCAAGGCCGGTCTTGAACCTTCCCAGCAGATGGTTGCCAGTGGTCCTATGATTATCGATCCCGCCCGCCATGAAATTACCCTTGACGGACGTCCCATTAACGTTACCCCCACTGAATTCAAATTACTCAGCGCTTTGGCCAACGCGCGTGGCCGCGTGCTTTCCCGCGATCAACTTACCGACCGGGTGATGGGCGCGGATGTTTACGTTACCGATCGCGCCATTGATGTTCACGTTACCGCGGTGCGAAAAAAACTCGGTGACTGGCAATGGATGGTTCACACCGTGCGTGGTGTGGGCTACCGCCTGCTGGAAAATCGCGAGGAAGAGGCCTGATCGGAACGTTTTCTGATCGGATGCACACCCAGGCACATGGGTCTGGCCTTAGGGACGTGGCAATTTTTCCGGGCTTCTGGGAGCGCGGCTGTCCTGTGCCGCATTTCGCCAGTTCGTCGAACGCATTTTTGGCATGTATTTTAGGCCAAAAACAATCACTTTCCACCCGGCTGTCACGGGGCGCTTCAAAACCAGCCACTCAAGGGCGCAATTCAGTGCTTCAAAACCAGCCAGTGGTTTTCTATCTTATACGTCCAATAACCTTTCCTGTCAAGGACCTTTTTTCGTCCCTATTCGTATTCTGTTCGGTACTTCCCAGCCTTCATCCGGGGTTCTCCACCCTTCGACTTTGCGGTCCCGTTGGAACACCGAAGTGTTCACCGGCGGCAGGGTCGGCTTCCCATGAGGGAAGAGATACTCTACACGGCATCTGGTAGGACATAACCGTGGTTGAATTTGGCATGGTACTTTGAGAGAATGGCACAAGTATGGACCTGCAAGGACGCGGGACTGAAAGAAACTCTTTGAAATTGGAGCGCATGGATGCGACACTTCTTAAATACGGAACTGGAGCCGCGGTTAGCAGAGGCGCAAGCCGGTAAACGTGCGGTTTTCTTTGTGGATGCGGCCCATTTCGTACTGGCGACTTTCCTGGGCTGGCTATGGTGTAAACAACGGTTATTCGTGAAGGCTTCACCGGGACGGCATAGGTATAATGTGCTGGGAGCCATCAATGCCGTGACTCATGAATTGGTTCGGGTGGCCAATGAAGGTTACATCAATTCCCAAAGCGTATGTGAACTATTGAAAAAGATTGCGGAGCTGGACTTGGACAAACCGATCACCGTGGTACTGGACAACGCCCGCCATCAACGTTGCCGCCTGGTGCAGGATTTGGCGGCGACCCTTCACATTGAGTTGCTTTTTCCGCCATCCTATTCGCCGAACCTCAATCTCATTGAAAGGCTTTGGAGATTCACTAAGAAAATGGCATTGAATTCCCGTCACCATCATTCCTTTCAAGAGTTCTGCCGCTCCATTGATCATTGTCTTGATGAATTGACAACGACTCATCAAGAAACCACAGCCGCCTTGATGACGCTACGTTTTCAGACCTTTGAAAATGTCCCATTAATAGCCGCGTAGAGTATATCCCCC
>JAJYPG010000042.1 GCA_021795535.1 Planctomycetota bacterium | reverse complement strand
ACGATCGCCAAAGCCGGGAGCCTTGACCGCCACAACTTTCAGCGTGCCGCGCAGCTTGTTGACCACCAGCGTGGCCAGGGCTTCGCCTTCAACATCTTCCGCGATGATCAGCAGCGACTTGCCGGCCTCGGCAACCTTGCCCAGAATGGGCAGCAGGTCTTTGATCGCGCTGATTTTCTTTTCATGAATAAGAATGTGGCAATCTTCAAAGGCACATTCCATGGTCTGCGGATCAGCGAAGTGAGGGCTGACATAACCCTTGTCAAACTGCAAACCTTCCACCAGGTCCACGGTGGTTTCCAGGCCTTTGCCTTCTTCAACGGTGATAACGCCATCTTTGCCGACCTTGTCCATCGCATCAGCGATCATCTGGCCGATCTGGCTGTCCTGATTGGCGGAACTGGTGCCGACCTGGGCGATCTGCTTGGAATTTTCCACCTTCACGGACATGTTTTTAAGATAGCCAAGAACCGCTTCCACGGCCTTTTCAATGCCGCGTTTAAGCTGGGTGGGGTTGGCACCGGCGGTAACGTTGCGAAGGCCTTCATCGTAGATGGCTTCGGCATAAACCGTGGCGGTGGTGGTACCGTCGCCGGCGACCGTGCTGGTCTTGCTGGCAACTTCTTTTACCAACTGGGCACCGAGATTTTCAAACGGGTCTTCCAGTTCAATTTCCTTGGCAACGGTCACGCCGTCTTTTGTGACGGTCGGGCTGCCGAAGGACTTTTCAATAACAACATTGCGCCCGGAGGGGCCAAGGGTAACCTTGACGGCCTGGGCGAGGATGTGTACCCCGCGGCGAATCGATTCGCGTGCCTGGGTATCAAATTCAATCATTTTTGCGGCCATGGTGATAACTCCTTTTTTGCCGACGGCCTATACCATCAAACCGTCGGCGTAAAAAACAACTGTACAAAACGTAACGCTACCACGGCCCGGGGCCTGGAGGCCTCAGGCGCGGTGCGGGCGGCTTATTCCACAACCGCCAGAACTTCTTCTTCGCTAAGAATTAAAAGTTCCTCGCCATCAACCTTTATTTCCGTTCCGGCGTAGCTGGCGAAAATAATCTCATCGCCTTTTTTCACCTGGAACTTGGCGCGCTCGCCGCTATCCAGCAGTTTGCCATCACCAACGGCCAGCACTTTGCCACGCTTCGGCTTTTCCTTGGCGGTTTCCGGAAGAACAATACCGCTTTTGGTTACGCTCTCAGCTTCGGTACGCTTGAGAAGAATTTTGTCCCCCAGAGGACGAATACTCGCTGCCATGTGTTCGCTCCTTAAATAACAGCACTCTTAAAAAAACAACAAATTCAACAGTCATAACGAACCTTTACACCAAGGCTCGCAATACCTTCGTTCATTCTTTTTACGCCGGGCCATCCGCAAAATAATCCGCTCCCGCTGCGTCTACGGAACTACTGTGGCCAACCGCCACCGTAAAATCTTTGCAATGCCCGGGCCATTACATCCAGCAGGTCATTGACTTCCAAAGGTTCCGGCAACACGGAAAAAACATCCTGCCGCAGAGCCTCGCGAATTACCCGATCTTCGGTTTGCCGCACCAGCAGAATCACCAGGGGATGCCCGGTAAATGCTGCCTGTTGCGGCCTTATTTCGCCAGAAAAACCGGTGGATAAACCGCGTACCGGTATCTGACGGGAAGTATTGTCTTCCCGATCCGATTCTGGCCGGGCCTCTGGTCCGGCTTCTGTCGCCGTCGCGTCCAGCATCGTTGATAGGCGACGATCTGGTGCACGGTATTCCGCAACCACCTGTTCCGGCGATATTGGCCGCGACAGCCGATTCATCAGCCGCAACACGGTCATTGGGTCCAATGCCGGCTGGTTTCCAGGCGGCAATTGGGCATCAACCACGGCAACATGCATCACATGCCGCTGAGCCAAGGCCAAGGCATCACTGCCACTTGACGCCACGAATGTTTGTACTTGCAACGGTGCGAGAAGCTGGCGAACCAAATCCGGCCAGTCAGGCCGGGCGTTCGCATCCGTGCTGGCCCAAGCTGGTCGCGCCGGTCTGGTTAGCAGCACATTGAGTCGCGATACCTTGTTCATGTACAAACTTCATTGGCTTCCATTGGCTTTCATGGCTCATTACCTTCCAACGGCCTATAACGGTTATTGCGCCCGCTGTCATGCGGACACCCGTACACCGTAAGACAAGCAAAGCCCATACCGAGAGCGATTTTTGGCCAGTAATAGCGTTGTAACATTATATTTAACAATAAGTTATGCAATTGCCATAAAAAAGCGTTTTCGCCGTCAAATCACCTCAAAAATCTGCCAAAGCAGGCCTTATGCCCCGCAACCCTGCCGTGTTGGCAGAAACTCTTTGGCCATCGGCTGCGGTAGTCAAGAATCCCGCCTCGCTCGCAGGCACCGGCCAGTCGGATAGTTCGCAATACCGCCTTTGCTTTTTTTGGGGAGGAAGAAAGTGGCTCCGCCAGAAATTTCACCAAACCCCACGTTTGAAATCTCCAATCCTACCTTTGAAATTCCTTTACGCAGCCGTCACCCCATTGCCAAATCTTCCCCGCCAAGCCACACTTCTCATTATGAAGTCGTCGCGCCGCAAACATTACATCCCACAGTTTGATATCCACCGTGCGCTGCGCCACCGGCCTTTGGAAAGACTTTTCTTCCACCATGAAATTTTTGGGCCATGGGTCAAAAGGTTTGGCCGCCTGAGCATTACCGCCATGCTCTGGCCGCGACTGGTCGCCCCATACCGCTGGTCCCTGGTTCATTCGGATATGCCCATCTCCGGTCTTCCCCAAACATTTCATGGCTATAAAATTCTCCATCTCACCGATTTTCACGCCGGAGCCACACGACAAAGTTACCTGCGGCGGGTACTTGCGACGGCCATGCAAGCCAAACCTGATTTAATTCTGATCTCCGGCGATCTTATTGATTATGTGCCCGCCGGACTACCCGCATTACGTGAATTGTTGCCCCTGCTCTGCGCCCCAGATGGCATTTTTGCCTGCTTCGGCAATCATGATTACCATGAATATTCCTGGCGGCATGTGGGCAAACGCTCCGGCCACCGCGCCATTCACAAACGCCTCCGCCTCCTTTTGGCCAAGGCCAACGTTCCGGTGCTTTGTAATCAGAGTGCCGCAATTTCGCGTGGCACGGCCCGCCTGTGGATTGTTGGAATAGATGAACTTTGGACTGGCAACGCCGACCCCGCCGCCGCGTTTGCCGGGGTTGCCGCCGGCGAGCCGTGTATATGCCTTGAGCATAATCCGGATGGATGCGTACAACTGCAAAATTATCCATGGCATTGGATGCTCTGCGGCCACAGCCATGGCGGACAAGTGGTGTTTCCCATGGTTGGCCCGCTGTTTGTTCCCATGGAACATCGCGAATGGATTGATGGAATTTACCATTTTTCCCACCCGGTGGCGGGCCATCAACGCATGTATGTCAGTCGCGGCATCGGGTCCACCATACCCTTGCGTATGCGGTGTCCGCCGGAAAGTCGATTGTTCACGCTCCGCCCGGAAAGTCCAATTCAACCCACCTGATCATGTAAGCAGGCCGCAGCAACTCCAAAGTCACGGTAAAATTGCGATCCCTTTATAGTGCCGCGCTGGTATCGCAGGCCGATTTATGGTAGACCTCTTAATGGAAAACAACTTTGTGTGAGGACCTTTTATGAGTCAGCCGAATGCAGGGGCGGAACAAAAACGGATGGTGGACGCCAAAACTGCTGCGCCATGGCGTAAATGGGGGCCTTACCTGGCGGAACGCGCCTGGGGCACCGTGCGCGAGGATTATTCGGCGGATGGCAACGCCTGGGGATATTTCACCCATGACATGGCGCGCAGCCGCGCTTATCGCTGGAATGAGGATGGTATTGGCGGTATTTGCGACAGCGAGCAAATTCTCTGCTTCGCCCCCGCGTTCTGGAATGGCCACGATCCAATCCTGAAAGAGCGCATGTTCGGCCTGACCAATCAGGAGGGGAACCATGGCGAGGATGTGAAGGAATACTACTATTTTCTTGATAACACCCCATCGCATTCCTACATGAAAATGTGTTACCGTTACCCGCACGCGGAATTTCCCTACCGGACACTGGTGGAAATAAATCGCCATCGAGGTCCAGACCAGCCGGAATATGAACTGGTGGATACAGGCGTATTTTCCGACAACGCCTTTTTTGATGTGGTGATTGAATACGCCAAGCGTGATCCGGAAGAAATTCTTTTCCGCTGCACCATTAAAAATTGTGGGAAAAACTCCGCAGCCTTTCATTTTCTGCCCACACTCTGGTTTCGCAACACCTGGTCCTGGAAAGCCACACCGGACAAGGAACCGGTCATTCGCCTTGCGGACGGGGAATCCGGCGAAAATATCGTCATACAGGCCGAACATCCGGAACTGGGAAAATACAAGCTCTGGTCGCGCGGCTCCGCCGAGCCACTTTTCACTTTTAACGAAACCAATCGCCAACGGCTTTACAATTCGCCCAACACCCACCCGGCCACGAAAGATGCTTTTCATGATTATCTGGTGCAGGGACGGCATACCGCGGTGCATCAACAGTCGTGGGGTACCAAGGCCTGTCTGCATTATAACTGGCTGATGGGTGCAGGTGCGACACAGGTGGTGGAGATGGTGCTGGCGGACGCGGGTACGCAAAATCCGTTCGAGAATTTTTCCGGCACATTCACCCGGCGAATTGCCGAGGCGGATGAATTTTATAAAGCCATGCTCCCCCCCACCTGTCAAGACCAACTGCGGCCCATTCAGCGTCAGGCCCTTGCCGGGCTTTTATGGAGCAAGCAATTTTATAACTATGATGTGGAGGTATGGCTGAAGGGCGATGGCGATTATCCGCCTCCCCCCCAGCGGAAAACCGGGAGGAACACCAACTGGAACCGGCTCAAAGCGTCCGATGTTATTGTGATGCCCGATACCTGGGAATATCCGTGGTTTGCGGCATGGGACTGGGCTTTTCACTGTCTGACACTGGGGTACGTGGATATTGATCTGGCCAAGTCGCAAATGGAACTAATGGTCAGTGAACGTTTTCAAAATTTATCCGGCCAGTTGCCCGCCTACGAATGGTCGTTTGATGATGTCAATCCACCCATTCAGGCACTGGCCGCCTGGCGCGTTTACAACATGGAAAAACGCCTGCACAACGGTAACGGCGACCGGGCGTTTCTCGAGCGCATGTATCACAAACTATTGCTGAGCTTTGTCTGGTGGGTGAACCGCAAAGACAGCCGCGGACACAATGTTTTTCAGGGTGGCTTCCTGGGGCTGGATAACATTTCCGTCTTCGACCGAAGCCAGCCCCTGCCGGATGGCCAGACGCTGGAACAGGCGGATGCGACCGGCTGGATGGGACTTTTCTGCCTGAACATGATGACCATCAGTCTGGAACTGGCGCAGCATGATCCGGTTTACAGCCACCTGGCGTTGAAATTTTTTGACCATTTCCTGGCCATATCGCAGGCGATTAACGCGCCCGCCGATGGCAGTGTCGGTCTGTGGGATTCCCAGGATGGCTTTTACTACGATAAAATCACCAGTCGGCATTCCGGGAAAAGCATTCCATTGCGGGTGCGGTCTGGTGTGGGCCTGATTCCACTTTATGCGGTGCAGGTGCTGGAAAAGAGCTGGTTTGCCAATTTGCCCGCGTTCAAGCAGCGCTGGGAATCCAAAACCATGCAGGACCATATTGCGCGGGAATGCGTGGGTATAACCTGGTCCGCGGATGGGAACCAGTGTCTGCTTGGCATCGCCAATCACAGACGACTGACCCGGGCGCTGGCGCGCGTGGCGGACCCGAATGAATTTTTATCCGATTTTGGCCTGCGCTCTCTTTCTCGTTATTATCTGGACCATCCATACAGCATCGGGTTTGATAACAAAGAATGGACCGTACGTTACGATCCGGCGGAATCCCGCTCCACGCTCTTCGGTGGAAATTCCAACTGGCGCGGACCAATCTGGTTCCCCACCGCCTATCTGCTTATTACCGCGCTGCGAACCTTTAACCGATTCTACGGCGACAAGATTACGGTGCCATCGCCCGTGGAGCCGGGGAAGCAGATGAATCTTCTGGCGCTGTCTGAAGAGCTTTCAAAACGCATGATTTCCATTTTTACACCCGACAAAAATGGCCACCGTCCGTTTCTTGGTGGGGAAATGCTGTTCCAGGAAAATCCGCTCTGGAAAGACCTTATTGTTTTCAATGAATATTTTCATGGCGATAACGGTGCGGGCATTGGCGCATCTCACCAAACCGGATGGACTTCCCTGGTGGTGCAGCTTATTGACTATGTTACCCGCGGCTATAACCGCTCCGGCGGCTAATCCCGCGGCCCTTGTGGCGATTGAAAGAGGCGGGAGGAACAGCCGCCCTCCCAGAACCGTGCCTGCAGGCACACTGGAGTTTCCGGAATTCCTGATACAAACGGGTTCCCCCAGAGTGGAGGCAATTGCTTTAACCCAACCTTCGCACTTTGGCACTAAAAACGGCTCTGGCGTGCAACCAGTGCAAAAGTCTCCACCACAAAGGGAGTATCCCAACCAATTCGCCGCGCGAAGGTAATGCGTGCTATTATTCAATAGTGTATACGGCCCGCTGGGCCGAGAAACAGGTTATGGAGTCCCGATCATGATTCAAGCTCACGGTTACGCGTCACATAAAATAAGTGCCCCACTGGAACCTTTCAATTTTGCACGCCGCGATCCCGGGCCGGGCGATATTGTCATCGACATTCTCTACTGCGGAATCTGTCATTCCGATCTGCATCAGATCCATAACGACTGGGGAAATTCCATGTACCCGATCGTTCCCGGCCATGAAATTGTCGGCCGCGTCACCCATGTTGGCCCGCAGGTAAAAAAGCTCAAGGTTGGCGATCTGGCGGGTGTAGGCTGCATGGTTGATTCCTGTCGTACCTGCACATCCTGCTCCGCCAATTTGGAACAATACTGTCTGAACGGAACCCTTTGGACCTACAACAGCCGCGATAAACAATCGGGTAAAACCACCTTTGGCGGTTATTCAGACACGATTGTTGTGGAAGAACGCTTCGTTGTGAAGGTTCCCGGCAACTTGAATTTGCAAGCCGTTGCACCGCTGTTGTGTGCCGGCATTACCACCTATTCGCCACTGCGGCATTGGAATATTGGTAAAAACCACAAGGTCGGAATCATTGGTCTTGGTGGTCTTGGTCACATGGGCGTGAAATTTGCCCATGCCATGGGGGCGCATACTGTTATGATCACCACCTCTCCGGAAAAAGGGAAAGATGCATTGCGACTTGGAGCCGATGAGGTTCTGGTTTCGCGCGATGCCGCCACCATGCAAAAGCACGCGGCAAGTTTTGATTTTCTTCTCAACACTATTCCCAATGGTCATGACACCAACCCCTATATGGCGCTGCTGAAGCTTGATGGTACCATGGTGATTGTCGGCGTGCTGACCGAGATTGAACCCGCCCTGCGCGGCATAAGCCTTATTGCCGGGCGAAAATGCATCGCGGGATCGTCCATCGGCGGCATGGCGGAAACACAGGAAATGCTCGACTTTTGCGGCAAACACAACATCGTCTGCGATGTGGAAATGGTACCCATTCAAGCGGTTAACCAGGCCTATGAACGTCTGTTGAAAAACGATGTGAAATATCGGTTTGTGATAGATATTGGCACACTGAAAAACCCGCTAAAGTCATAGCACGCCGGAACCGCAACCAGAATGTCGCGAGGATATGTGGAGGACGACGTTTTTTACCACGACGTGGATTTATACCCCTGTTAATTTCGAATGGGCGAAAAAAAAGGAACACACATCCCTCGCGGTGCGTTCCCTTCATTCGGAAGATCGGTTATTAGCCAAGTGGTCGCGGGGCGCGTCAGATTCTGGCACGCCGACGCAGCAGGAGCAGGGAAAATGCACTCAAAGCCATCAGCGTCACGGACCTTGGTTCCGGGACGGCAACGGTGGAGTTGCTGAGGGTATTGGTTAAATTGGACG
>JAJYPG010000041.1 GCA_021795535.1 Planctomycetota bacterium | reverse complement strand
CGAGACCAGACGCACTACATACGGGAACTGTTCCGGAGCCGGTAATACCGGTTCAAGAGAACGCTCAGCCAGCGCACCGTGGCCAATTTCGCGGCGACCGGGACCCATGATCCGCTTTACTTCGCCGGTGGCGAATGGGGGGAAGTTGTAGTGTAGCATGAACTTCTTGGAATATTCGTCGCCAAGCCCATCGACAATTTGTTCATCATCGCCTGTGCCCAGCGTGGTGGTGACCAACGCCTGGGTTTCACCACGGCTGAAAATGGCTGATCCGTGAGTGCGAGGAAGCACGCCCACCAGGCATTCCAGAGGACGAATGGTGGTATGGTCGCGGCCATCAGAACGGACGCCGGAAAGAATCTGTTCACGAACAGTCTTTTCTTCCAGTTGGGAAAAAGCCATGGCCACTTGCAGCGGATCGTTGGCCGGTTTGCCGGTTGCTGGGTTGCTGGCGGTAAATTTTTCAACAATCTGCTTGCGAACCGCGTCGCACGCTTCGCCACGGGCCTGTTTGCCATGAATTTGTTTGGCGGCTTTCAGTTGCTCGGCAAAGGTAAAGATGCCTTTCACAAGCTCTTCCGACGGGCCGTGCAGCGGGCATACCTTGGTCTTGCCAACCTTGGCCGCCAGTTCTTTTTGCATGGTTGCGATGGAGCGGATAATGCCCTGCCCCAGAACAATGGCTTCCAAAACGGTTTTCTCCGGCAGTTCGCGGGCGCCAACTTCAATCATGTTGACCGCTTCATCTGTGCCGGCAAGCAGCAGGTCCAAATCAGATTGGTCCAATTCCGCTGCGGTCGGCATAACCACCAACTTGCCATCCACACGTCCGATGCGCACAGCGCCAATCGGGCCTTCAAATGGCACTGAACTGATGGCCAATGCCGCTGATGAGCCAATCATGGCGAGAATATCAGGGTCGTTTTGTCCATCGGCGGAAAGTACCATGATCTGAATAAGCACTTCATCAAAATAACCCGCTGGGAAAAGGGGGCGAATGGGACGGTCTATCATACGGGCGGTCAAGGTTTCCTTGGTGGAAGGACGTCCTTCCCGCTTGATGAAACCACCGGGGAATTTGCCCGCCGCGGAGGTTTTTTCACGGTAATCAACCGTAAGGGGGAAAAAATCTGTTCCGGGACGCGGGTCGGAAGAGACCACGGTGGCCAGAATGACGGTCTCGCCATAAGTTACCATCACGGCACCATCCGCCTGTTTGGCGAGATGGCCGGTTTCAATGGTAAGTTTACGTCCATTAATTTCCAGTTCGATTTTCGTTACTGACATGTGTTATTCACCTGACAAAAAGTGTTTTAATCCTGCCGTACCGCACCCAATGTGCGAAAACCGGCTCCAATACAAACTCCGTCTCTATCCCGGTCCAGTCCTGGCGGCTTATGCTCTGATGGTCCTTATCCGGATATTTGTAACACCATGGCACTTGCCATGGTGCGTAAGCCGGGCCATTTCCCAAAGACCGCCTTTTTCCCCGCACCGCCTGGTCGTAAATCCACCCGATTCATGTTGATGGAACAGTGGGTAACGTTAAAGCCCCGCCTGCGGGAACCAAAGTCTAAAGGCGGGGGGTGGCGCTTTTAGGACTTCCTCATAAGGTCGCGGAATCAAGGGCGGATGGCGAATTTCGCCGCCAATCAGCCAAACCACGCGGCAGCGGTGGCCACGGCTTTACTTGCGCAGCCCCAGCCGCGTGATAATCGCCTGATAACGCTGCGGATCGGTACGCGTAAGGTACTTCAAAAGGCTTGAGCGCTTGCCGACCATTTTCAGCAAACCGCGTCGCGAGGAAAAGTCTTTGTTATGCGCCTTGAAGTGGGAGGAAAGTTCGTTTATCCGCTCGGTAAGCAGGGAAATCTGTATTTCCGCCGACCCTGTGTCTTTTTCGTGAATTCGAGATTCGTTAATAACCTGTTTCTTACGATCCACTGTAAGCATGAAACCAAAACCTTTCCGGTAACCCAGCGGGAGACCACCAGCGCATGCCGGTGTGTTCCTCGCACAGAACAATTAACCTGATATTATTACCTGTTTGGAATAAATAGGCAAGTGTGCCGAAAACACCCGGATTAATATTGCATATTTGGCCTGTCCCGGGAAAATTGTCACGCCATGTATGCGAAAACCTGACGCTGGCAATTGATTATAGTAATATAGTCCCGATTCCTGCGGCGCTGCTGAAGCGGGTGGCGTGCGGGCTTGGCGGATGGCTTTTTCCGCCATGAGGCGGGATGGTTGTTTGGGCGATTGCGGATCGCCGCAGCGAAGGACCCTTTGGTGATCAAAACCCTGCACTGGTATATAGGTCGTGAACTGCTGCGGGTCTTTCTTTTGACCACGGGAGTGTTGACCACCATTTTGGCTTTTGGTGGAACGTTTCGTCCACTGACCAAGCAAGGCCTGGGCCTTCTGCAGCTTCTTAAAGTGCTTACCGACCTTATGCCCGCCATGCTGGCTTACTCTATTCCTCTGGCCGCACTCTTCGCCGCGGTGATCGTGTATTGGCGGCTCGCGACCGATAACGAGCTGACCGGGGCACGCGCCAGTGGCGCAAGTTTCGGCTTTTTGGCCGTGCCAGCCCTGATGCTTGGTCTGGTGGTGGGTATTGGCGATTTGGGTATGGTCGGATATGTCGTTCCGGCCTTTTTGCAGAAAACCTCGCAGGCATTGCAGACGGACCTCGCTTCCCTGTTGCTGCACAATGTGGGCCAGAGACAACCGTTTCAATTCGGTAACATGGTGGTTTATGCGGACCGGGCCTATCCCATCGCGGTACCCGCCGCGGATAGGCCGCCTGCGGGCATTACCCGCCAGATCATTCAGCTTCAGGGCCTCGCGGCCACACCGCTGACCAATGGCAAGCCCACCGCCATTGTTCTGGCACGGGCGGCAAATGTTATTATTGATCATGTTGGCCGGCAGCTTCATGTTGCCGTGCAATTGGATAAGGGGGTGGCGTATGATCCCAACAGCTTCCGGCAAATACAGGGCACCATTCGCTATCTTCCGCCGGATGGAAAACCATACGTGATTGGGTCAATGCTGGTGAATCGTCCCAAATTTCTCGATTTTGGTCGACTCGCCGCTCTCCGGCGGAATCCGCTGCTGTTTGATCCCATCGCGGCGTTGCATAGGCAATTGGAGCAATCGCTGCAAATTGCCGCAATTGCCCGTTGGTATCTCGTCCGTTTCCATCCTGGATCGGTGACGAGATTTTCCCGCAGTGGGGGCGGCGGAGACTATATTACTGTGCAGGCTCCGCAAGCGGTGGCAAGTAAAAACAAACGCCTGCTCTTTTCCGCGATGGGTAACGCTCTGGTTACAATTCATGTGGTCCAGAACAGTCATGTTCGTATGGTGTATCAGGCCCGCACCGCTGAATTGGAACTAACGGCCAAGTCCGCCTCTTCGATGGTGCAGGGGTTGCCGGGGAATTTGCGGAAAACTCTGTTGCGGGGGGCACTGCGTCTGAAAGGATCCGTCCGACAGCTCAACCCTCACCTGGATCGGCGGTTTCATTCCGCTCCGCCGGTTGTGGTACTTGGGGAAATTGTTGTTCCGCCCGCCGCTGGCGTGTATTCATCGCCTCCCGCGCTTACAAATCTTTCTCCGTCAGTCATCGGCTTGATGAAACTTATTGCGGCCAAAGAGGATCATCTGCGGCGGCAGGTTGTTTCTGAAGTGCAAAGCCGTGCATCGTTTGCCCTTTCCTGCGTGGTGCTGGTGATTCTGGGGGCGGCGCTGGGTATTGTGCTTCAGGGACGTAACCCTCTGGCGGTGTTTGTGGTCGGCTTTGTTCCGGCCATGATACTGGTACTGTTAATTAACACGGGACGGGAGCTGGTCACGCGCACGGCTGGCTCACCGATGCCGGGGCTTCTGCTTATCTGGGCGGGCAATGGCTTTATTCTGTTGTTGAACGTATGGGTTTATGGTCGGCTGCTGCGACGCTAGGAACGCGGCCATGGCTGAATTTAAGAGTTGCTAAAGGTCTGCAATCGCATGAAACGAATGGATCGTTACATCATCTGGAGCTTCCTGGTGAATTATCTGCTGGCACTAAGTGTGTTGGTGGGTATGTATATTCTGCTGGATATTATTGTTAATTTCGACCTTTTCGCACGGGGCACTTCCTATGCCCACGCCGGTCTTTTCCCCGCCGCTATTGGTCTGCTGGGTGAAATTCTCGGTTTCTACATGTATCGCACACTGGTTATTTTCCAAATGATGTCCGGGGTTATTCCCCTGCTGGCGGCGGGTTTTACCATGATCCGCATGACCCGCCACCGCGAGCTTACCGCTCTTCTGGCCAGCGGGGTATCGCTTTATCGTGTGGCCGCACCCGTTATTTTGTGTGCCCTGGGCTTTACATTGCTGGTCGTGCTCGATCAGGAAGTGCTTATGCCCGCCAACATCAATCAGTTGCTGCGCAAGCATGGACAGGTAACCGCCTCATTTGTACAAAATGAACCCATTTATTTCATTCCGGAAAGTGATCATTCCCTTGTGCTGGCCTCAAGTTATGATCCGCGAACCAAGACATTGCGCGATGTACGCATTATCGAACGCACGGCCACCGGTGTTCCCACCGCGCGAATTCTGGCACGCAAGGCTGTTTGGGAAAAAAATGTCGGCGAAGGTCTCATGCGGGGGGGCTGGCTGATGAGTGATGTGGAACAGATAAACGACCGCAATGTCGGCGACCCGCGTGAGCACCCCATACCCGTGAAGAAGATGATCTATTACACGCCTTTGAATCCCGAACAACTCAAGCTGATGTTTGAAAAAAAGGCCGTCGATTATCTTTCCACCGCCCAGATCAACCGCATGATTGTTTTCTCGCCTCCGTCCACCCGCGTGGCCCTGGAAAAGATCATGTATACCCGTATTTCGCAGTTGATTATGAACATGATCATGCTGCTTATTGGCATCCCCTTCCTGCTGACCCGCGAGCCTGGGGCTTTGGTTAAGAACATGTTTCTCTGCAGCATGGTTTCGGGGATATGTTTCATCACAACATTTGTCATGTATCAGTTGGCTGGTTCCGGGCTTTCGCCGTTTGCCGGTGCCGCCGCCCCGGTCATATTGTTTGGACCGTTGGCCGTTGTCATGCTCGATACGCTTCGTACATGACCAGCCGCCGCTCCATGCGTGTGTCTTTGTTATAGTCAACTGACAAGAAAAATCCTGCATATTTTGTGCGGAATATTTTTGCGGTGGTTCAAATGTCCCCGTCCGGATTGGCATGACCGGCGCTTTACGAAGGTGGCAGCCCCAGTACCGGGCGGTGGAAGCGTTCACGCATTGCAACATTTAGAATAAGCGATGTGGCCAGCATGTCCGCCGCCACCGCGCTGCCGCCATAAGACATGAACGGCAGTGTTATGCCCACCACGGGAATCAGGCCGGTGGTCATGGCTATATTGATCACCGCCTGAAGAATGATCATGGAGGAAAGACCCACCACCAGCAGTCGGCCAAAGGGATCCGTCGCGTTGCCCGCAATTTCCAGGCATGCACCAAAAAACAGAAGATATAAAAACACGATCACCACAGATCCCATAAATCCCCACTGGCTTCCTACCACCGCGAAAATAAAGTCGTTGGCCGCCTCGGGCAGCAGGCCATGGCTTATTTCATCCACCCCACGCAAGCCCCGCCCGGTGAGCGATCCGCTTCCCTCGGCTATTTCGCTCTGCTGTTTCTGATACAAATTGCCATGCAACTGGGCGTTGGTCGGCTTGCCATGGGTGAACAGCGCCACTATGCGCTGCTTCTGGTAGGGCTTTAGAAAAGTATAGCTCCATGGTGCCACAGCCAGGGCTATCAGCGCAATGGCGATTAAATGGCGAAACCTGGCACCCGCTGCAATAAGCATGGCATATAGCACGGGCGGAAAAAGCAGCGCCGTTCCCAGGTCTGATTCCACCAGAATAAGGCCCATGGGAATAACCATTAGCACAAATGGCCAGAGAATCTTTTTAAACTCCCGGCAATCGCGGTGCATGCGCAGCGACCAGGCCACGGCAATCACAAATGCAATTTTGGCCAGCTCGCTGGGTTGAAAATCCACCCCACCCGGAAGTACAAACCAGCGATGGCTTCCCTTCACGGCTGGCGAAAAAAGAACCGCCAGCAGCAGAAGGCAACTGATGATGTAAATTGGATAGGCAAATGCTCCGATTTTGCGATAGCTGGCTAGCATGGCCACCAGCAGAATAAAAAGACCGATCAGCAGATGAATTTCCTGTCGGAAAAACAGTTGCGGACCACAGATTTTCACCGCCACCAGGCTGGCCAGCGAAAGCAGTAGAATGGCCAGAAGGAAAAGCCATGAGATGCGTGTGGCCAGCAGTTCCGGAAAAACCTGTCTCCACAACTTGTCCAGCAGAGTTGGTTCGGACCTGTCCTGCGAAGAGCGATTCGATTGGCGTTGAAATATGTTCATCAGGTAAAGGTTCCGCGATTTTCCGTACGCTGGTGGGGGACATACCGATCCGCACCTTTAACCTTCCAGAATACCCTGTGGCATTGAGGTTGTCAGGCCGCGTGCCGTGGCGACAGCGCGGCGATAAACCGCACAGCCGGTTTTCACCCCTTTTTGCCACGGCCCGACGGTTGCTAAGGCTTATCCAAATCCGGCAGGTAACCGTCCTGTTCCATATCCAGCAGGCATTGCCGTACCACCGGGCCGGCATGGTTGCCCCCATCACCACCCATGTCCACCACGGCGGCGAAAGCATACCGGGGCTGGTTTGCCGGGGCATAGCCCGCGAACCACGCGTCATCACCTTTCACCACGGTGCGTTTGCCGTTTAGCATCATCACTTTGCTCATTTGTGCTGTGCCTGTTTTGCCCGCTACGGCCAGATTCATTTTCAAAACTGGGGCGGTGCCATTGGGACCATGCACCACCAGGTACATACCCTGTTCTATCGCGCTCATGGCCGACGGATCCATCGGTACGCGATGCGGTGGTTTTTGCGCCAGGCCCTGAATCAAGTGCGGCGGCATCCAGATTCCACCACGCATCATCGCGGCGTAGGCATTGGCCATCTGTAACGGCGTTACATCCATCGGGCCTTGTCCTATTCCCATGAATATTGCGTTGGTGCGGTCCGCCGGGCTGTCCGCTTTTCCTTTCACCGGTGGAAGATAGCCGCCGATTTCATCGGCCAGCCCCACACCCGTGCGCGAACCAAGCCCAAAAGACCGATACCCCGCCACCAGCCGCTTGAGTCCCAGCCACATCCCCACGCGATAAAAATAGGTGTCGCATGATTGTTCAATGGCGGGCGTCAGCGTCAGGGGGCCTGGTGCGGCGGGATAAGTCCAGTTCCGAAACACATTCGGATGACCCGCAAACAGATAGGCCCCACAGTTAATCACGGTTTGTGGTGTGATGACCCCATCCAATGTGGCAAAACTGGATTCAAGGGGTTTGACAATGCTTCCCGGCGGATAGGGACTGTCTATGGCGCGATCCAGCAGGGGAAAATTGGTATCCGCGGCCAGTTGCTGGAAATTTTTATGATAAGTGTTGGCGTTGTACGTTGGAACGGAAAGCATGACCAGCACATTGTTGGTGCGGATGGAAATTACCACAATGGCGGCATTGTGCATAAAGCCGTTGTAATCCAGCAGATGTGTTGATTTATTCAGCATCTGTCGCTCAAGCCGCTGCTGGAGTCTGGCATCCAGCGTCAAACGCACCGTCGCGCCGGGAACCGGCTTTCGCGTATCGGACGTCACCACTTTGCCATCCAGATTAATGAGTTTCACTCCGCGGCGGCCCCGCAGCAGATTGTCGGCGGCCAGTTCCACTCCGGATGCCCCGACCAGGTCGCCGGGAAGAAAACCACCTAAATTGCCTTTTGTATCCTTAAGAGTGCCGGGAATAAGTTCCGGCAGAACGAAGCGGTCGGCATCAATGGTGCGCGGGCCGGCCTGCCGCATGGTTCCAATAATTTGTGCCGCCACCGAATTGAGCGGATAAACACGGTGCGTGCTG
>JAJYPG010000040.1 GCA_021795535.1 Planctomycetota bacterium | reverse complement strand
CTCTTGATTTCTCCGGCGATTTTCTCCAGCGCGTCGAGTCCCTTATTGACGCCGAGCCTATGGAGGGCCGATTTCAAATTCCCGAATTGTATCTCAAACGCTCGGCCATGGACGATCCGGTTGCCCGCGTTTTTCAGTGGCACCATGTCGCCACGCGATTGCTGCCCGCTGTGCCGACGAAAGTCGAATACCATGCCTGGACTTTTCTGGCCCGACTGGATTCCGAGGAACGCTGGGAACAGCTTGTTTCCGTGAGTATCAATACCGTAACCGGAGCCTCGGTGGACCGGTCGCCTCTCTTGACGCTAACCGATTTGCAGCTCGCGGAACTCAATGGAGATATTTCGCCTGAAGCTTACCGCTGTGCCTCTGGCCATGCCATGCGGCTTTCGGGTAGCGCCAGCGCGGCATTTCTGGCCCGGCTGGAGGGCCGTCTTGACCGTGACCGGGCCCGCCTGAAATCCTATTACAAGGCGCTATTAAATGAAGACCAGTTGCATCGGGCTGTACGCACGCTGGAGGAAATAAAGGCTCGCCAACAGCCGGTCAAACTGGAATTACGACGCAAGTTGCTGGAACTTGAGGAACGCTTTGCGATAAAAGCGCGGCTCACACCGGTCGCGCTGGTTCGCCTGGAGATGCCCGCACTGGCCATCCCCATTGAAATACGCAAGAAACAGGCTCGAACCGTACACCGCCTTTTCTGGAATCCCCTTACCAAGGCCATGGAGCCCCTCCGCTGCAACCAGTGTGGTCGCGATATATTTTCCATTCATTTTTATTCCCAATCTTTGGCCCCCGCCTGCGGCGGATGCCTACCGCACTGAAAGCGCTCCGGCTCATCTGCCCACACTATTCTTCGGGTCTGCTCATTTTTCTGGCGGATCGAGGATTGTCCCGGTATTGCGGCTGACCTCCGCCGCCTTTCGTCGTTCCCGGCAATATTTCGGTGTCGAGATTAGGCCCCGATGTGCCTATTTTGCCCGCCGCCAGAAATTGCCAGCCCAAACAGGCACACTCCGGAAGCCCGGCGCTTTGCAATCCGGCCATTATCCTGCATACTTGCGTTATGCGCTGGATTACTTTTTTCCTGCTACTCTATCTGGCCACAGCCTTGCAGGCTGCGCACCTTGGGCAATGGAGCGAAGTTGGATATTTCCATCTGGAATATCTGGTTCTGGTGGCCATATTCTATGCCCTGTTCGCCGAGGATGATTCCGCACTGCTTGCCGGATTCTGGAGCGGACTTGTTTATGACCTTACCAGTCAGTCTTTGCTGGGTACGCAGGCTCTGTTGCTGGGGCTTATTGTGCTGGGCCTGGTAAAGATCCGTAAGCATATTTTCCGAAACAATACGCTAAGCCAGATTGTTATGACCTTTCTGGCCACGATCATTTTTCTTCTCGGAAGGATGGCTCTGGAATCCGCAGTCTTGTGGGCCTGCGGCCGTCCCGTGAATATGGGCAGTCCGATGCAATCCGTTGGCGTGGCTTTCAGCAGCGCGGTCTACACTGCGGTCCTTGCCCCATTTGTCTTTCGCCTTATTTTTATGCTTGGCCCGCTTCTTGGTTTCGAACCGCCTCACCACCGCGGTATAACGAACCGGTGACACAGGAATAAGAAGAACCATTTATTTCAACTCCCGGCGTTGCCACGGTCGTCTACATATTTCAACAGTCCGCATCTTTGGTACTGCCCTCCATTTGCTCTCCCCGTCGAGCGGCGGAAAGAGAGGAATTCCTGCCAAATTGGCAACCTTTTGGCTCTTTTACGCGAAAAAACGTGAATTTTATTGAAATTTTCGCCATTTGGCCTTTGGTACGTGTTTTGTTATGGCGTCCACCTGACGGATATGCGGCTCTTCTGGTTAGGAATTCCAGATGAGAATCCGATTGTATTGGTCGCTCCAGTCAATAAAATTCGGAAAAACTGGTTTACTGAATGGAACGGATGCTGTTAATGTAAGATTGCCTTTCAGGTAAATGGAGCTTTTATGCGAATGGATAAACTGACCATCAAGGCCCAGGAAGCGCTGGGAAGTGCGCAAAATATCGCGGCTGGCGATGGGCATAGCGAAGTAACCTCGTTGCATCTGCTTGCCGCGCTGTTGCAGGATCAGGAGGGCATTGTTCGCCCGATTCTTTCGCGGCTTGGTGCAAATCCGGAGCCGCTTGCCGCAACAATTGCCACCCAGCTTGGACGATTGCCGCGGATTTCCAGCAATGCACAGCTTGGTATGTCGCGCGACTTGGGCGAGGTGCTGGCGGTGGCCCAAAAGCAGGCCGATCAATTGAAGGACGACTATCTTTCCAGTGAACATTTATTGCTGGCTCTGGCCATGACTGCGTCGCCGGCGCGGGATGTTCTGGCTGCGGTGGGCGTCAACCGCGACAAATTGCTTACCGCGCTGAAAGATGTACGCGGTTCATCGCGTGTCACCGACGCAAATCCCGAGGACAAATATCAGGCCTTGCAAAAATATGGACGCGATCTGGTGGAATCCGCCCGGTTGGGGAAATTGGACCCGGTTATTGGCCGCGATGAGGAAATTCGCCGTTGTATGCAGGTACTCAGCCGGCGCACCAAAAACAATCCGGTGCTGATAGGCGAGCCGGGAGTGGGAAAAACCGCCATTGCCGAAGGATTGGCGCAGCGTATTCTTTCCGGCGATGTTCCGGAAGGCCTGAAACACAAAAGCCTGGTTGCCCTGGATATGGGTGCGTTAATTGCCGGGGCGAAGTACCGCGGTGAATTTGAGGACAGGCTTAAAGCCGTGCTCAAAGAGGTGGAACAGGCCGCGGGAAAGGTTATTTTATTCATAGATGAATTGCACAATGTGGTCGGTGCGGGGCGAAGTGAAGGCAGCATGGATGCGTCAAACCTCCTCAAGCCGGCACTGGCCCGTGGGGAATTGCGCTGTCTGGGGGCCACCACGCTGGATGAATACCGGAAATATATTGAGAAAGACCCTGCTCTGGAGCGGCGCTTCCAGCCGGTGATGGTCCCGCAGCCCTCAGTGGAGGATACCATTACCATTTTGCGCGGCTTAAAAGCTCGCTATGAAACGCACCATGGGGTGCGGATTCAGGATTCCGCCATTGTCGCCGCCGCGACGCTTTCCAATCGGTACATTACCGACCGCTTCCTGCCGGACAAGGCCATAGACCTGATGGATGAGGCGGCCAGCAAGCTGCGCATCGAAAATGATTCTCTGCCCGCGGCGCTTGATGATGTGCGGCGGCGCATTATTCAGTTGGAAGTTGAACGTGAGGCGCTCAAGCTGGAAAAGGATGAGGCCTCACGCCAGCAACTGGAAAAAAATAAAAAGGAACTGGCGGAATTGCAGACGCAAAATGCCGCACTGACCGCAAAATGGGAGCGGGAATCCGGCGTTTTGCGCGGCATAAAAGCCACCCGCGAAAAAATTCAGGCCGTGAACACAAAACTCGATGAAGTCCAGCGCAAAGGAAACCTGGAGGAGGCCGCACGGTTGCGCTATGGCGACCTGCGTCAATTGGATGCCGACCTGGCCAGACAGCAGGTGGAGCTTGATGAAATTATAAAAACCGGGCAGTCCATGGTGCGTGAGGAAGTCACACCGGAGGAAATTGCCGGGGTGGTGGCGCGCTGGACGGGCATACCCGTCACCAAGATGCTGGAAGGGGATCGTGAGCGTCTGGCCAAGATGGAATCATTCCTGGAAAAACGTGTGGTCGGCCAGGATGAGGCGGTCCGAGCGGTCAGCAGTGCGGTGCGGCGCAGCCGGGCGGGACTGGGCGACCCACGCCGCCCCATTGGCAGTTTCATGTTTCTTGGCCCCACGGGTGTGGGCAAAACCGAGTTGTGCAAAGCCCTGGCGGAATTCATGTTTGACACGGAAGATGCCATGGTACGAATTGATATGTCTGAATTTATGGAGCAGCACAGCGTGGCGCGAATGATTGGTGCTCCGCCGGGCTATGTTGGTTATGAGGAGGGTGGCGTGCTGACCGAGGCTGTGCGCCGGCGGCCCTACAGCGTTATTCTTTTTGACGAGGTGGAAAAAGCCCATCGCGATGTGTTCAATGTTCTGTTGCAGGTGCTGGATGATGGCCGACTGACCGATGGCCAGGGTCGTACTGTGGATTTTAAAAATACGCTGCTGGTAATGACCAGTAATCTGGGGAGCCAGATTATTCAGGAACTTGCGGGCAAGGAGGGTTCGGAATGGGAAATGGAGGCTGGTGTGCGTGAGGCGCTGAAACAGCATTTCCGTCCGGAATTTCTCAACCGGGTGGATGAAGTTGTCATTTTCCACACGCTTAAACAGCGGCAACTGGCAAAAATCGTGGAAATTCAGCTTGCCTATCTGGAATCCCGGCTCGCGGCACGCGGTTATTCTCTTGCCATTGCGGAAAAGGCCCGTCTGGAACTCGGTCAGCAAGGCTACGATGTTACATTCGGGGCCCGGCCTTTGAAGCGGGTGATTCAACAGCAGATTGAAAATCCGCTGGCGGAAAAGATTCTTTCCGGAGACCTGCCGGAAGGGTGTCACATCAATATTGATGTGGATGTCCATGGGCGATTTGTATTTGAGACGAAGGGGAGAAGTTATACCGCACGCACAAAGGATTGAACCGACCAGTGCCAAAGGTAGAAGCGCCATCTTGCCACTTTCGTTTTGATCGCGTCCATGTTGAGCGGGCTGTTGCGGGAAACGCCGCCGCCACGGCGGTGTTCGCTCTGTCACGGGTTTTGTCTCCGCCGATTTTTTTCCGGGAAAGTCTAATAATTAAGCATATCTTGAATTTTAGCATATAAAAGTTGCGTGATGGTGTGATATTGGGCACAATATCGCGGATGTAATCTTCGTTCTGCCGATATTTAAGGCTTTTTGTGCCTTGTTTTTCGGCTTTTCTGAAGAAATGTTGAGCGAATTGGAGTTTTTGTGCCTTTTTTAAGCATTTCCGTCCGTCGTATGTTATCTGGTCGCTGGTTGAGTCCCATGGTCCGCGGCATTTCATTGGGGTTACTGATTCTTCTGGGCTGTTGTGCCGTTACTCCAACGGTGGCAATGGCGGCGGGTGGCGGTGTGGTTTTACCGACGATACCGGTTGCCGCACACTCTTCCGGTTTGGATAGCGGCAGCACCGCATGGATGCTTACCAGCACGGCCCTGGTGATGTTCATGATTCCCGGACTGGCATTGTTTTATGGTGGCATGGTGCGAAAAAAAAATGTGTTGGGCACCATGATGCACTCTTATACCGCACTTTGCGTGGTGCTGGTACAGTGGTTTTTGTTTGGTTACATGCTTGCCTTCGGTACGGACAAATGGGGTATCATTGGCTGGCAACCGGGAAAAATGCTGCTGTTGGGCGTGCCACCGCATCATCTTGTTTCCGCTGGTGGCGGAAAAATTCCGGAGACCGTGTTCTGCATGTTTCAGGCCATGTTCGCCATGATTACACCGGCGGTTATTGCCGGTTCGATGGCCGAACGCATGAAGTTTCGTTCCTTTGTCCTGTTTTTACTGCTTTGGAGCACACTGGTTTATGATCCCCTGGCGCATTTTATCTGGGGTGGTGGATGGCTGCACCAAATGGGGGCGGTCGATTTTGCCGGTGGAACCGTGGTGGAAATTGCCTCCGGCATTTCTGGATTGGTGATGGCCATTCTGCTTGGGCGAAGGACCGGTTATCCCAATCAGGTTTTGCAGCCCAGTTCCCTGGCCCTTACGCTCACCGGGGCGGGCATTTTGTGGTTTGGCTGGTATGGGTTTAATGCCGGTTCGGCTGGCGCGGCCAACGCCGTGGCTGGGGCTGCGTTTCTTAACACCACCTTGGCGGCGGCCACGGGGGCGCTTTCCTGGAATATGGTGGAATATCTGCATCACCGAAGGCTTAGCACTTTGGGGTTGGCCTCTGGTGCGGTGGCCGGGCTGGTGGCCATTACGCCTGCCTGCGGTTATGTGGCGCTTTGGTCTTCGCCCATTATTGGTTTGCTGGCCGGCTTGTTTTGCTATTTGGCCGTACAGATAAAGATTCTTTTCGGTTACGACGATTCACTTGATGCCTTTGGGGTACACGGTGTGGGCGGTTTTCTGGGAATGATTCTGACTGGCGTTTTTGCCGGAGTGGCTGTTAATGGTGTTTCGGGCCTGATTGGTGGCAATACCCATCAATTGAATATTGAATTCCTTGCCGCATTAAGTGCCGTTGCATGGGCGGCCATTGGCACAGCTCTGGTTGGCTGGCTGGTGAATATCACGTTTGGCCTGCGTATTGCCGAAGGGCTGGAGACCGAAGGACTGGATATTGGTTTGCACGGCGAAAGCGCCTGGGACAACGGCGCGATGCCAGAGCCGTCCGCGTCATTCCCGGCCGACGCAATGTAACCGCTTGTTTTGTGCCGTTATGCGGGCGATGCAATGGCCTGAATGAGCAACCGTCCGGGGCAGTTGGTGGGGCTGTCGGCCTGTTGGGTGTGGGTTTGAATTGCCTGTTCAGGAAGTGCATAAACCTGCCGCAGCCAATTCAAAAAATCGCGAAGCGTGGCAAGCTGCGGTTTGACAGGTTCCTGAAGGTCAAAATTCCCCAGCACCACAATTCCTGCATTATTGGCATTGTGGTTTCTTACGTGCGCGCCCTGAAAGTGCAATGGCCGCAGTTGCCATACGCGTCCGGCTCGGTCAATGGCGAAATGGTAGCCAAAATCCGCCCAGCCCCTTTGCCCGTTGGCTTTTCCGGTGTGGAAGTTATAAATTTTCCGCAGGTAACTTGTAGTGGCGGGCAGAGCCGAAGTGGTAAACGGATCGGGAAAACCGGAGTGATGCACGGTTATGCGATCCAGGCGACGCATGAGAACCATTTCCGCTTCGCGCGGCGCACCAAGGGCAAAATATCCGCGGGATAGAAATGGAAACGTCAGTTTTCCATTGCATGGCAGTGGGGCATTGCGATTCGGAAAATATTCCGCAGCCTGGGCTTCGGACAGCGTTTTTACCATGCCTGAGTCATGTTTCATCGTGCATCTATTCTAATCAATATTCTCGCGGGCCTGATTCATATCTATCTTGTCCAACGAATTCACATGCATAACGCCGTTGTAATACCAGCCGTTTTCCCGATTGAGTTCAGGATTTTGCGGCGTATGCCTTGCCGACAATAATAAGCATTTTTCTCGGCAGGCCAAAACAGGCGTTATTTCCGTAACGCGGAAAATTCTTCGTTGCGGCTCAACTGGTCTGGGTGAGTGATGCAGAGGGCTTTCAGCCCTTTTCCTTCCATATCCATCTTCAGTTGGTTTTTTTTATCTTTTAAGTTATATTGTTTCCAATCGCGGGCGTGGCGGAATTGGCAGACGCGCTAGATTCAGGTTCTAGTGTCCAAAAGACTTGGAGGTTCGACTCCTCTCGCCCGCAATGTGACAAAACCTGTGTAAATACGTGGTTTTCTCGGCCTTGTGCCGGGTGATCGGAAACGTCCGATAGTCCGGCCAAGTCCGGCAAAATCCGCCTTTTTCCGCCCTCGGCGTCAAAGTGGGCGTCATGGTGATTTCCGGCTGGTCCGGTCGCGGATTGATGAATTGGCGGGGCGTCGGAAACGGCTGGCATGCTGGAATGCGGCGCTTTAGCGTCAAAGTCTTTTTTTTTAGATTCTACCGGCAGGCCGTCAGTTCCAGTCGCCACAACCTGTTGCGGAATATCCTTCGATTGATTCGTTGTCCATGCCGGTAAGGAATTCACGGCGTCGGCGGTGCCCAGCATTCCGGCGTCCGTGTAAACCCGCATCGTCAGGTCAATCTGGGAATGTCTTGCAAGCTCCATCGACACACGCGGGCTTACGCCGGCCTTGCTCAAACTCGTGATGAACGTGTGGCGTAGAGCATGAAAATCAATTACCCGTCCGGTCTTATCCTTAGCGGAAATGTCCGCAACCGCAAGGTGTGCCTTAAAGCGTTTGCGGTCAGGCATGGCGAAGACACGATCTATATCTGTACGGGCAATGGCCAGCCACCCGTCGGTAACGTCCTGCCGGAGAAACATTGTGGCCGTCTTGTGGTTCTTGCTTATGCTGGCCCGCACATTGATAAATGGCC
>JAJYPG010000039.1 GCA_021795535.1 Planctomycetota bacterium | reverse complement strand
GCTGGGATCATATATTGGCGTAAAAGGTGAAGTTGTCAGCAGCACGGGCGTGGTGATCCATGTCATTAAAGTCACGGCAGCCACCATGTTCTCCGAGCCATCGGCGGCGCGGTGAAGATCGTTCGGCCCGGCGCCATGATGACTTGCGTGCTGCCGGAGATCCATTGGATATAAATAGAGGCAGTATAGGAAAAGGTTGAACCAGATCATGGCGCACAGTGATATTCTTTTCCCCCTGTTGGACGCGTTTAAAATTGAATTACCCTCTTGGGGGTTCGCCGATACCGGAACGCGGTTTGGAAAATTCTTCCAGGATTCCGCCGCCGGCGATATTGACGAGAAACTCGCTGATGCGGGACATGTGCATAGACTCACTGGTTCATGCCCGACCGTAGCCGTGCACGTGTTGTGGGATTTTAAGAAAAATCAGGATGCCACGGAGGTATCTGCTTTGGCCGCGCGGCACGGAGTGGCGATTGGCTCAATAAATCCTAATGTGTTTCAAAATCAGGAATATAAATGGGGCAGTATTACCAATCGTTCGGAGTCTATTCGGCTTGCGGCCACAGAACACATTCTTGACTCGTTAAAAATAGGCCGGTCTGTTGGCAGTCACTATTTGTCGCTCTGGTTTGCCGACGGAATCAATTATCCCGGTCAATCCGATATCATTGCGCGTAAGCATTGGGCGACCGAAGCGCTTAAGCAGGTTCATGCCGCCATGCCGCATGACATGACCATGCTGGTGGAATACAAGCCTTTTGAGCCGGCATTTTATGCTACCGATATTGCGGACTGGGGCATGGCTTCACATTTTGCCCGTTCCGCCGGCCCGCGCGCCAAGGTGCTGGTCGATACCGGACACCATTATCAGGCCACCAACATTGAGCAAATTGTGGCCTGGCTGCTGGATGAAAACTTGCTGGGCGGCTTTCATTTTAACGACCGCAAATATGCTGATGATGATCTGACCATGGGATCCATTGATCCATATCAGATTTTCCGGATATTTCATGAAATAGAAAACCATCGTTTCCGAACCGGTCAGTTGCCGCCGATCGCCTATATGGTGGATCAGAGCCACAACCTTAAGCCTAAGATTGAAGCGATGATTCAAACCGTTGATATAGCTCAACAGTTGTATGCCAAAGCATGCCTGGTTGATCGCCCGGCACTGGCCCTTTCACAAGCCCATGAAGACCTGGTACAAAGTGAAAATATTTTACGCGGGGCCTTTTTAACCGATGTTCGTCCGCTTCTGGCGGATTGGCGCAAAGCCCGGAACCTTCCTGCTGACCCCTTGGAAGCCCATCGTCGCAGCGGGTATGAAACCAAGGTCGCGGCGGAACGCCGCAAGAAATATGGTTCTAAAGGCGGCGGTGGCTACGCCTGATACACCCATGCGGAGAATTCACCATGTCTGAAAGCATATCGTCCAAGCATCTTTTCAGTCATTGGTCCGCTAAAACATGGCGGCGCTTTGCATCGGTCGCTTGTGGCGTGTGTTGTGCCACTTTTCTTGGCGGTGCGGCGCTGTTTTTATTTCCACCTGCCCATGTGTCCGGTGGCCCCGCCCTGAACGGCCCTGCATTGTCGCTGGCGTTTATCGCGACGCTGTGCGGTGGGGCTGGCATCTTCGGCTTTAATCGCTATGCGGCATTAAACGCGGATGATCAATTCATTGCATTATGGACCAATTTGTTATGCCGGGTGATGGCCATGGTGCAATTGCTCGCGTTTGCCACGGTATTGGCCTGGATGATTCTGCATTATATCGGGTTGCCGGTGATGGGGCATTTTCATGGGTTTCAACGCTAATTATTTTTTAGGTAGCCAAGTCAATATTCAATCATGTGTTAATGTTGCGCATGGATTTCGTTATTTTGCCATGAGTTTTTTGGTAATCCTCCGGTTTATCACATCTTCAGCGCAGTCTTCATGGACTCTTAACAAAACTCCTCATAATGATCCGCTCTTCGTGGTTGTGTCGCGGTGGAGTCGCCAATCGCCGCCGCGGTGTTTTGTTAGTCTCTTTTTTAAGGAGAACAGGTTATGGAAGCATGGATCGGCAAGATATCCAATCAATTTGGCAAGCGGGCCTTTGTGGCCGCGCTGCTGGCGGGAGCCAGTCTGGCTGGAACGGCCATGGGAGCAACGGGTAGCACAGCCCCGGCCACCACCAGTACGATGACCCCCGCGCAGGTACAGGCGGAACTCCAGACACTCCAGGCCCAGGTCGCGGCACTGAAGGCCAAGGAACAAAAGACCAGCGACAGCGTTGAAAGCGCCGCTCAGGTCAAGGCGATTGTTCAGGAAGTGCTTAAAAACTCCAAAACCCAATCGCAATACATGGATAACCAGCTACAGGCTGGCTATGACAACGGATTCTTCATTCGCACCCCGAACAAGGCATTCACCCTGACCACTAACGGTTATTTGCAGTTCCGTTACAGCTACGCTGGGGCCGAAGGGCAGAAGCCGAACACCAACTATAACACCAGCGGGTTTAATTTCCGCCGCGCGCGACTGATTCTGTCTGGGAACGTGTTTAAGAACTTTATTTACTGCATCTCGGGCGACTTCCAGACAGGAATTTCCGGTGCAACCGTCGGAAACAATAACGCGTTCGCAATTCTTGACACTTGGGCTGGGTACAAATTCAGCCCGGCGGTGATCGTGCGTGCGGGTTCAATGCTCGTGCCGTTTACGCATGTGGAATATTTCTCCTCTGGAACGGAATTCCCAGACTTCGCCGTCGCCGAAGCTCCGTTTGATCCGGTACGTTCCGACGCAATTGATCTTGAGGGACAGATCGTTCCACACACGTTCAATTATGAGATACAGATGAACAATGGATCGACCTCCCAGGACAACGGTAACGTTGGCCCCGGTGGACACTTTGGAAATCGGCCGGCAGTGTATGGCCGAATCAACTTCGCCGGAGCTGGCAAGATATCTGACTTCAACGATTCGCCGGATATCGAATGGCACAAGCACCTTGCTTGGTTAATTGGTGCGGCAGCCGGTTACGAATCGCAAAATCCATTTGCTTCGTTTACTCCGGGAAGCACCACTGCCCCGGCTGGCGTCGGCACGCTAAATGGCAACTTGACCCGATTTACGGTCGATGCACATGCCAAATATCGCGGGTTTGCATTCAATAGCGCCGTTTACGCCCAAAATATTGATGCTGCCCCGGGAACCAGCCTGATTGGCACGGGCCACAGTTCATTATTTGAAACTGGCTATTATGTTGAAGGCGGCTATTTCTTCGTCCCGCACAAATGGGAAATCGCAGGACGTTATGGCGAACTTCTTTATAATCGTACCAGTCAGCACCAGTACGAAGCAACCGGTGGCGTGAACTATTATATCTTTGGTGAAAATGCCAAGATTCAGGCGGCGGTAACGTACGTCCAAGACGCGCAATACACCAATTCCAACTTGGGAACGACGGCTGGCTCGAACGACTGGATCGGTCAGATTCAGTTCCAGTTCAAGTTCTAACCCAACTGGTGTAAAAACTCCCTCCACTCCGCTTTGCGAGGGGCTTGGCTCACGGCCAAGCCCCTCCTTTTGCGCGCCGAATTGCTGCGGATTTGTGAACTCCTAACTAACTCCTAGCTCCATAGGGGCCTAAAAACAGCTTGATGATCTTGAGTACCTTGAAATACGCAAAACCGGTAGAAAAGGCACCGCTATGTAATTTTCCCAGCTTTTCGGCTCGCCCAGCGCAAGCGGCGGTAAACAGTTACACTATCACAGGATCCGCCAGAGCGCATTGATCGAACCACTCTTCTCCCCGGCCAACGATATTCCGCCCCAAGGTGGCCTGTCCAGACGGCGGCGATTGCCCCAGTTCAGTACACGATTCCGACATTTGTTGCGGGTAAGCACCGGCAGGAGCGAATGTAATGCTATTTAAGCTCCACGCTCCAATAGGCGTGGTCAAGAAAATGTTTCCAGGTGGCATATTTATCCGATTCGAGACGGACATTAATCACCGGATTGCGCCGCGGCTTAATGGGAGGTTTAAGCAGGTGCATGCCGGCCTGATGCGGCGTGCGTCCACCTTTACGGGCGTTGCAATACACACATGCACAGACCAGATTCTCCCAGATGGTTTTACCGCCCAGAGATCGCGGCACAACGTGGTCCAGAGACAACTCGCTGGTGGGAAATTTGCGGCGGCAATACTGGCATGCGCCATGATCGCGCGCATAGATATTGCGGCGATTAAGTTTAACATCCTGCCGGGGCAGGCGATCATACCCCAGCAGACGGATAATCCGTGGTACCGCGAGTTCATAGCGCACGGTGCGCACAAAATCATGGGATTCCCGCTCAAATTGTGCTTTGAGTTGGGAAATTTCCGTCCACGATTCTATGTCGTATGAGAAGTAGTTCCCATTTTCAACGGAAATGACTTCCGCGATATTTTTGCACAATAGCGTGAAGGCTCGCCGCGCGTTGACCACGCGCACCGCCATATATAGTCGGTTCAGCACCAGCACGTTGCAGGACAGGCCGGAGGGTGGATAGATTTCTGCCACGCCAAAGACTCCGAATCAGCATCGTTGGTCCTCCATGATGGCTTTCCGGTGAAAAAGCGACAGGCTTTCCAACCGGTGCCTGGCCGATGCAACCGCTTAAACGGCTGCAAAAGTCAGGAGTTCCAGCCCAACGTCTGATACATTGTCATCGGAAGGGGGGTTATGTTCAAGTGCCGGTGGATTTTAAGCTCCCGGCAGCGATTTATCCGATGGTTTGACCGTTGGCGTTCCCGAACCGGCATATTCAAAGAATGTACGGTAATTTTGCCGGAAGTAGCCAGCGCTGTATGTTTGCGCGGCGTTCAGCACAATGCCAATAAGATTCGCACGCACTTGCCGCAACTGCTCACGGATGCGGCCCACGGTGCCACGGGTAATCATGCCTGCCCGCAGCACGGCAATCACACCATCCACGCGTGATGCAAGATTAATGGAATCGGCTACGAACGTCAGCGGTGCGCCGTCAAAAATGACCATATCGAACTGAGTTTTCATTTGAGCCAGAATATCCGGAAACGCGCGATGATCTGTGAGTTCCGTCGGCAGTTTGGAGCGCGATCCGCAGCCCAGAACATGCAGTGCCGGAACCTCCGGCGATTGCGCAATGGCCTGATCCAGCATGACACGGCCTGCCAGCACATCAGCTAAACCAACTTCCGGCACAAAGGGATAAACGCTTTGCAGTGTGGGGCGGTAGAAATTAGCATCTACCAGCAAAACTTTCATATCACTGATGGCGATACTGTTGGCCAAATTGCTGGCCACGGTGCTGGCACCACCACCCGGTGAGAAACTCGCCACAAGCAGCGTTTGAATGGGCCGGTCGGATGCGGATGCCGCCAGTCGACCGCGAATCTGCCGGAAGGATTCTGCCGTCATGGAGGCCGGCGAGTTGCGCACGCTCATCATCGGGCTGCCGGTAAGCAGCGGATCATCAGCATGGTCTGGAATAAAGCCCAGCAGCGGCAGTCGCATCACACCGGTAACGTCGCGTGGCGTGTTGACGCGGGTATTGGTCACTTCTACCAGATACGCCAGGCCAAAAGAAAGCAGAAGGCCAAAAACCAGGCCGCCGATGAGGAAATGATCGATCTTTGGAAAAGACATTTTCTTCGGCGCGATGGCCGAGTTACGCAATTGCACCTTGGATTCATCAATAGTGCGTTGCAGATTCATCATGGTGCTGCGGTCAATGAGATGATTCAGCAGTGTCTGATTGGTTTTTAAAGTCGCCAGAAGGCTGTCATATTGTTGTACTGCGGCGTCCAAATCATGCACGAGGCGCTGTTCCTGCTGCACGCGGCGTTGCGTGGAAGCCAGCATGGCCTGTGCTGATTGCATACGGGTTTGTGCCGCCTGCTGCATTTGCAGCCTCGCGCGGACGGTAAGCTTCTGCTTGAGCTGATCAATTTGCCGTTGCAGGCTGCCTTCGCGAATTTCCAAGGCGATTGTACCGCGATAACCGCCGCCCAGTGTTTTGCGGGAAACCTGAATGGATTGCTTGAGGTCCAGCAGATTTAGCTCCAGCTCGCGCAGATTCGGGTCATTGTCCACAACCTGCTGCATTTCCGGAGAAAGCTGAAGTGTGTTGTTGGCAACCTGATCCTTAATTTGTTGATAGGCCGCCTGCGATTCCCTGGCGCGTATTTCCGATTGAATCTCGAAGGTATTCAGTGTGGCCAGTGTATTGGCCAGGACGGTATGTTGCTCAATTAATCCCGGAACATCATGGGCCACGCGGAAGGTTTCCACGCGAGCCTCCAAAGCCTCCACTTTCGCCTGCATGTTGGCTTCAGCGGCGGCAACACTTTGGGCTTCCCGGGATAACTGTGACCGCTCCTGATTTCGCACGTACGTGAGATAAACCGTACTGACGGAATTTACCAGATCCGCCGTTTCCTCGGGATTATGCCATGACAGGCTCACTTCGAATAAATTGGTGTGCGGAATGGGGGCTACAATCAGATCCTTTCTCAGTGAATCCATCGGGTCGGTAGAGTGGGCAGTCAGCCAGGAGCTTTTTTCCGAAGGTATTTTTGCGCTTTGCTGAAAGGCGTTGGTTTGCAACGCCGTTTGCAGTACATCCGGGCTGCGTACCAACACCACCTGGCTGTTAATAAACCGGCTTACACCGGCATCGGCGGTGTAGGTGTTATCTTGCCGTGAATTCAGAGGGTTTGGCAGGTTGGGCCGAACCTCAAAAATAGAGTACGCCGTCCAGCGCGGATCATACTGCCGGAATGCCAAGAATAGAGCCGCTCCGACAACCAAGCCCAGTAATGTGCCGATCAGTATCAGCCATTTGTACCGGCGCACGATAAAACCCAGCTTGGGGCCGGTTGACAGACTGTTTTGATCCGGTATTGATCCGGCCAGGGCAAGCGCGTTTGATTGCGTCATGGTATCCCTCTTAAAGGCTTAAGACGAAACTCACATACAACAGAACAGAGTCGAAGCTCTATACCTATCTTTATACCCGCTTTTACGCCAGTGGCAAGCGCAAAACGGAACATCGCTCGAAAAATGACGGCCTATAAACCTATCCGTCCGCCCAATATCCGTTTAGCCATGGATTTTTTTGAGCAATTCCTGCGCCCGTGGCAGGATTGGATCATGCGTGCTTTGGGCTAATTTAATTCCCTTTTTTAGAATTTTTAGCGCACGAACATTATTTTTCTCGGCCACCAGCACCCGCGCCAAGTGATAATACGCCGTAGCAGGCGGATTATACTTCAGGCTATTATCCAGCGCATCGGCCGCACCGGTAAGATCGCCATTCAAGAAGCGTATCCATCCCAGAGTGTCCAGCACGTCGCCGCTCGGTGCGTATTGTCCCGAGCCAGCTTGCCGGACCAGCAATGTATTGCAGCGTTCAGCATAAGCCAACGCCTTTGCCGGTTGGTGCAGCTTAACGGCCAGCAGATAGGCCAAATTGTTAAGAATCGCCGGATCATCGGCGTTGGCTTTCAAAATATCCAGATAATAGCCACGGCATGCATCATATTGTTTGAGTTGATAGCACGAAAACGCGGCAATTTCCAGTGCGGCGTGGCGGATTATCGCATTTGGCTTGGCAGCCAGAGCCGCTTTGGCCGAGCTTAAGCCATCCTGATATTGCTTATTGGCGAACTGAACCACCGCCCGTGCCGCATCAAGCAATGCGGGGTTCGTTTGAGAATCTGTGCCCAACGCATCGATGGATTTAATAATTATGTCTAATTTTCCGGACGGCTTGAAATCGGATTGATAGGCTGACAGCACCGTGAAAAATTGCGACGCATTGCCTGCCGTAAGTTTCAATGCCTCGGAAAAATCTTCCGACGATGCGACAAAATTATTTAGTTTAGTATTAGCATTGGCACGTTCAAGATACAACTCCACCGCATCCGGTGAAACCGCCAGGGCCTTGGATGCCACCGCAATTGCGGTGTGCATGTCGCCCGCCGCCTGCAATACCTGCACATAGACAATCGCTGCGGCGGTGCTCTGATTTGCCATCTGAAACGCCCGTTTGGCCGAGGTGACGGC
>JAJYPG010000038.1 GCA_021795535.1 Planctomycetota bacterium | reverse complement strand
CAGGACATATAAGTGCACAGCGCTTTAACCAGCACCAACAGCACGCCAATGTAAAGAGCCATCTGTAACCAGGCATTCAAAGGCATTAAAATTTCTCCGGAAAAAGCATTGCAAAAATCAGGTAGCCCAGCATTGCCAGAGCAAGCAGAGCGCCCAGAACGTCCATCAGTGTCATGGTCTGTCTCCAAGAATAGCGCATAACTTAAGCAATCCCAGCGTGAGCGCCATAAGTGCGAGCGTCACTCCAGCCATCAGCCAATCCATGTTTTGTCTCCAGCAACAAACACTCAATACACTGGTCAGTTGTAACCAGTGTGATTTCAAGATGCTGTAAAAATTGTGCCGATTCTTATCAAAAAAGTATCAAAATGGGGTTGATCCTGCCATCTTCGGTGGGATTTGGTGTGGTTACGGCCTGATACCGGTCGAAAAAAGCATGTTTTTAAATGTGGGCTTGGAAACCTTCACCGCAATTCTCCACGGCCAGTCCATATTTATTTCCATCTTGGATGCGCATGGTATAATACCCTTATGGATTGGTATTGGATTTTATTCGCGGTCGTTTTCTTCATTGCGTTGATCCTCCTTAAACGCCTAGGTCTGGTGGATGCTAAAAAGGCCAGAGAGCTTCTGGCCAATGGCGCCGTGGTGGTTGATGTGCGCAGTGTGGAGGAATTCCGTTCCCGCCACCTTCCCGGTGCGGTGAACATTCCCTTGCAACAATTGCACGAAGATGCGCCCCGTCGGCTGCCGCAAAAAGACCAGGTTCTGCTCCTGCACTGCCTGAGCGGAACGCGCAGCGGCATGGCGCGCCGCACGCTTAAAAACATGGGCTATACCCTGGTTTACAATATCGGTTCATACCACCGCGCGGCACAAATTCTCAAGCCATAAGCCCTGGCGGTTCCGCCACAGGCAAATCGCCATGCAGCCAGGCCGCAAACGAAATGGCGACAGAGGACGAATTTTCACCACTCCGAGGCATCGCAACAATGAAGAGGCAAAGAACGGGCACGCTGATAAATTCAGATATAGCCATATTTTAACGCGGCTTGTGCCGTTTGGCCCATACTGTGAAATAATGACTGTGCCAGACCTTTTTAAAATCCGCCTTATTCGCCCGCATTGCCGGATTGTTCCATACACTTAATGCCTCATATTCATTCCATGTCACCACACGCCGCGCTCCATCCGCCGCCGCTTTTATCCGCGCCATCTCGCGGCGTGTCGGAATACCTGGTTCGGGAAACCAACTCAGCGGCATGTGCCAGTTTGGCGGCATCCAAACCAGATAACCATTGGACAGAACCAGGGTCTTTTTCCCGCGCGTTTCCGCACAGACGCTTTGCCAATCCTGATATTGAATCGGATAAATCCACAATCCACCCGTTTGCCGGTTACGCAACTTGCCCGTCCAGCTCCAAAGAGAAAGCACCGCATGCGTACTCTGACTTAACAGCGCCAAAACGCAAAGCCCGGCCACCAGCCGCCGACTTGTTTTGGCCATCGCCAGCCAGGTCGCCACAAATAAAATGGGAAGATAGGCATAGTATTCCCAGCTTTTAACCCAGCCATAAAAACCAATCAAAAATGCCAACAGCATAAGACCAATGCTAACCAGCGTTTCCACCTGGGCTTCCGGCAAGCCACGCCTTAGTCGCGGCAGCAGTCGCAGCACCCACCAGATGGTTAGCGCCGCGCACAAAAGCCATATACCCGCGGGTGTGATGATGTAATAGGCCGGGTCATGTTTCAATGGCGACCAGAAATCCAGCCCGCTGCCCAGAAAAAAACCAAAGTGGGTGTCGTGATAGGTCTTCATGCCGGTCAGTGGAAGAATGGTAAGCAGCAGAGAACGCCAGCCAAAAACGCCCGCGGTCAGCAGGCTCATCGCCACCGCCGTGGTTAGCGCAGGCCAGGTTCGCCGCCACAGACCGGAGATTCCTTCATGCCGCCGCCGGAAATCCCACAAGGTCCAGAGAACCAGCAACAGACCATACACATATCCCATGCTTGGTTTCACAAACAAGCAGGCCGTGCATATCGCCAGGGCGACGGATCGCCGCCCGGCCGCCTCTTCGCCAATCGCCCACATCAGCAGCAACGCCTCCAGTGGATGTGTGAGCGTCAGATAGCACGGCATAATCGCCACAGGCAACGCACAAAGCAGAAATATGAGCGGCCAAGAACGCAGTCCCATCGCGGCGGCAAACCGCGCCAGCGCCATGCCCATAAGCATTTCCAGAAACGCTGTCATGGCCAGATAAGCCCACACGGTTCTTCCCAGAAGCGCAAAGCCGATATGTGCAAAAATTAACGTTGCCAGTCCATGTGTATACCCAAAATCTATTCCCGGCTTCATGCCCATGGAAACAAGCACGTCACCCTTCAGGGCCGTACCAGGATCATAAAAGCTGAAAAACGCCCAGTCGGCCAGCCGCGGAAGCTCTATGGCCATAAGCAAAACCAGAATTCCGCCATAAATCAGTCCCCGGCGAAACCAACCGCCGCGCGCTATGGATGATGTGAATTGTTCAGCCGGGGCGTCCGATGAATTACCAAATAAAGTCATGGGCCGAATTGTAAGGCATCAGGCCGACAGACAAAATACCGGGCCGCCAAGAAGACGCCTGGGTACGTGTTTCCATCACCTTTATAAGCTCTTATGATTACCGACTGGTGAATACAGCTAATAGGGCACGTATAAAAACGACTTCGGGTTTTACAGATATAACAATCCATAATGAATGTAAACGGTATGCTATCCGCTTGTAAGTTCCTATTTTAACGCCACTTACAACCTATCCAGCATAGTAGTACTAAACCTCAGCTTGCGTCATTGCACAGGCCCGTGACGGATACGGGAAAATCGCGGACGCGGTGATATTGCTTTTACACAAGTTCTTTGGTAAATTATCTGCTGTGGGCTGACTCAACCATCGTCAATTGAGCCGATTCTAAGCCCAATTCCAGGAGAGATGTTATACCCGCACCAACTTCAGAATTTAATGCCTATCAGCTTTGGCTGGGTATTCCGCCGGAAGAGCTGCCACCGAACCATTATCGCCTGTTGGGATTGAATCTGTTTGAAAAGGATAAATCCCGGATAAACTCCGCTGCGCTGCGGCAAATGGCTCATGTTCGCCGTTGTGGTTTGGGGGCAAATATCCCACACGCCCGCCGCTTGCTCACAGAAATAGCCGCAGCCCAGGAATGTCTGACTCAAGCTGACACAAAAGCCGCTTACGACGACAATCTGGCACATATACTCGCAGCCAAGGCGACATCAAGAAAAGCTCAAAAGCCAGTGCATGATGCATCAAATATATTTGGCCACGAGAAGCATGAGAATCAGCGGCGGCGTACAAGTGCCACCAGTGCGCAAATGTCCGAGGTTGAGATACCATCAGAATCAGCCAGCGGCGACATAGCCGAACTGACTTCCATAGCCGCACAACGGACACGAAGCGTTCCCCGCAAATATCCACTGCGCCGCAAAAAGTCTTCCGGTACCGCTATAGCTTTATTTGGCTTGGGCATAATGATGGCGGTTCTTGGCGGACTTGCCATCCTGTATACACGGCCAAACTGGATAACCGGCCTGACACCGCACAGACCACCCGCACACACACAAAATTTGCCACTGACAACCGTAAATAGCCCAAAAAACAACGTCGGGCCGACGGCTGGGCCAACAGCCCTCCATGCCCCAAACCGCCCAATATCCCAGCAGAGCGTAGCCGCCTCCACATTGAACTGGCACAAAGGCCCGCTTCCCGGCCAACTTTTCTTTCATGAAGGCAACAGTGGAACGGACATCCAAACCCATGCCGACAGCCGCGATAATGTGGCAAATACCGCAACATACACTCCAAAATCTGTAAAAATCGCCAAATTACCCATTCCCACCCCAACGCAGATCCATCCCGTTCGTGCCTGGGCACAACAGGTGGCAATCGCTTTTTCGCCGAAACGCGTGTTGATGAAGGCCGTATCTGAACCCGAATCGCTACGGCAATACGCGCTGCTGATCGCCGCGTTACATGCGGCGGTGCGCCATGGCGACGTAATCGACGCGGTTCATGCTGAAAATATCGTAATCCAACGATTCCAGGTTAACCCGCTGACAGAGCGGGCAAAGCTGATTCTACATCTTGGTAAAACCACGCACCAGCAAAGGCAATGTGCCATTCTGGCTCAGGTGGCGTTACAGGTTTCCGCCCAGGCCCACGCCGCCGGTCCGTCACGAACAAATCAGGAGACGGCCCGCTATTGCGAACGCGTGGCCCTGTTGGCGGCACAGGCTGCCGGATCGCGGCAGTTGATCCGCCGAGCCTCACTGGCCCTGCGCAACGACCATTCCGCTACAACATCGCCTGTGGCATCGCCCAGCCATGCCGACGTTAACGCCATGATTAACCCATCGAAATAGGCCGAAAATTCCATGCGGGATAAAAGATACCCTACGCGGTCATAAATGATGCATTGGTTCCGCTTTGCCATTGTTATATTATTTCAGCCTGAAAGGGTCATATTTATACCGTTAATAGTACAACCTATAGCGGCTTAAGCGGCTGGGGACAGCCGCGATCCCACCACTCTTTTTTCCACGGCGAACCCAGGTGCGGCCACGGTACGTTGCTCACCAGTGATGCGCCGTTGTACAATCCCACCCATGAAGTTCACGATGTCACGTATGCTCACCACCTGGGTTTCCCTTCGCCGCATTACTCTGCTGGCTGCGGCGGGATTTTGCCTCTTGACCGCGGGCTGTGTGGAGCAGAGCATAACCGTGGTTACCAGCCCGTCCAATTCGCTGGTGTATCTTAATGATGTACAGCGTGGGCGTTCGCCCTGTACGGTTCCGTTTGAATTTTACGGCACTTATGATGTTCGCCTGCGGGCCAGGAAAAACATTGGGACCGCGGTTAATCCGGATTATGTTTATTACTACCTTCATACGCACAAAACCACCATCCGCCCATGGTATCAGTGGTATGGCATTGACCTGATTGCCGACTTGCTGCCGATGCATATTAAAGACCATCAGATATGGGCGTTTGATCTGAAAAAGGTGCGTGAGCCAACCACCACCGAACTGATTCAGCGGGCCAATGCCCTGAAGGCCCGGTTGCAGTCGCCACCACAGGCGAAGTGAGTAGCGCGCACCACCGATCCCCAGCCGCGAAGAGTGCGGGGATTGTCGGGGTTGCGAAATTCGGTGGAATTTCGATAGCGGGATTTCCTGTAAGCCGTGTTTCAACATACATTTGTGAATTACCGGGTTCCAGCGAGACATTTATAGCATTACTGTAATCGTATGAAGTGCAGACTGTCGGCTTGGACATCGCTGTAATACCAAAAGTTCATTCCTATATGTGTCGGGATTAAAATAACAACCTATCGGGACGATGCCGGACTCTTATAAGGTTTTCCGGCTTGTGTACGATAAAACCCTACCTCAACTGCCATATTATTCCGGATTGCCCGCATCTGAAGGCATAGTATGCTTGGGATGTGGATATTGGGTTGGCCGCTCCGGTCAACCCGCCGTGAAAAATGCGTCCCGTGTGCGGGAATCGCCCCGGATGGAGAGTTTTCCGCAGGCTGGACTTTTGGGAGTTACATCATGTCAGCATCAGCAGTAAATACAACCCATAAAACCAACCCCGTTGCGGTTCTGGATCCCGCCCACGACTTATGGCGGCAGGGGAAGCATCCGTTGCGGCCCTTTTTTGCCCCGAATAACATTGCGCTCATTGGCGCAACGGATCGTCCGGGAAGTGTGGGCCGCGCCATTTTACGGAATCTTATAGACAGTCCTTTTGGCGGCACCATATTTCCGGTGAATTTAAAGAAAAGTGGTGTCATGGGCATTCGGGCATACCCCCATGTCCGCGATCTGCCAGAACCGGCGGACCTTGCGGTGGTTGTGACGCCCGCGCCCACGGTTCCGCAAACCATTGAAGACTGCGGGCAGGCGGGCATTCGCAGCGTTGTGGTTATTTCCGCGGGTTTCAAGGAAACCGGTCCGGCGGGGGTGGAATTGGAAAACCGGATGCTCGCCACCGCGCGGGCGCAGGGCATCCGCATCATCGGGCCGAATTGTCTGGGCGTGATGTGTCCGCCTTCAGGCCTGAATGCCACATTCGCCCATGCGATGGCGGGCAGTGGTTCGGTTGGATTCATCAGCCAGAGCGGCGCATTATGCACCGGCGTTCTGGATTGGAGTTTGCAGGAACGGGTGGGGTTCAGCGCGTTTATCAGCATAGGATCGATGCTGGATGTGGACTGGGGCGACTTGATAGATTATCTGGGTGATGATCCCCGAACTAAAAGTATAGTCATCTATATGGAAAGCATTGGTGACGCCCGGTCTTTCCTTTCCGCGGCGCGCCAGGTGGCGTTATCCAAGCCGATTATTGTTATCAAAGCAGGCCGCACGGAAGCCGCCGCCAAAGCCGCTGCCTCGCACACCGGCTCCCTGGCGGGCAGTGACGACGCCATGGAAGCCGCATTCCGCCGCGTGGGCGTTTTGCGGGTGGACAGCATTGAAGACCTTTTTTCCATGGCCGATGTGCTGGGCAAACAGCCCAGACCCGCGGGCAGACGGCTCACCATCATCACTAATGCCGGCGGACCGGGTGTTCTGGCGACCGATGCGCTGGTACGCGGCGGCGGTGAACTGGCCCAGCCGGCGGACGAGACAATTGCCGAACTCAACAAATGCCTGCCATCCGCCTGGAGCCATGGAAATCCGGTGGATATTCTGGGCGATGCGGATCCGGAGCGTTATGGTCAAAGTTTGAAAATTGCAATGCAGGACCCCGGCTCTGATGGCGTGCTGGTTATTCTTACCCCCCAGGCCATGACCGATCCGACACGCACCGCCGATGAGCTCCTGGCCGCGGTGGGCAAAGCCAAAAAGCCGGTTTTGGCCAGTTGGATGGGAGGTGCGGAAGTGGCCGCCGGGGCACAGCGGTTAAGTGAACGGGGCATTCCTAATTTTTCCTATCCGGACAGCGCTTCGCGCGCGTTTAATTACATGTGGCGTTACAGCTACAATTTGCGCGGAATTTATGAAACCCCCACCCTGCCGCCGCAAAGCCTGCGGGCCGATGCGGCTATTCATAAAGTCGAGGCCCTGATTGCCAAAGTTCGCGGTGAAAACCGGACTATTTTAACGGAGTTTGAAGCCAAGGAACTGCTGGCCGCCTATGACATGCCGATAGTTCCGACAAAAATAGCCGAAACCGTGGAAGAGGCGTCGGAATTTGCCGGAGCCATGGGTTATCCGGTGGTGCTCAAGCTTCATTCCCACAGCATTACGCACAAAACCGATGTGGGCGGTGTGCAGTTGAATTTGAAATCTGATGCGGAGGTCCGGCAGGCCTTCACGCGCATCGCGGATTCCGTGGCGCTAAAAGCGGGACGTGGGCATTTTCAGGGCGTTACCGTGCAACCGATGATTCGCACCGATGGCTATGAAATAATTCTGGGCAGCACTGTGGACCCGCAGCTAGGTCCGGTGATTGTATTTGGCGCCGGTGGGCAACTGGTGGAGGTGCTGCGCGACCGCGCCCTGGCGCTGCCGCCGCTTACCAGCACGCTGGCCCGCCGCATGATGGAACAGACGCGCATTTCACAGGTGTTCAAAGGGGTTCGCGGCCGACCGCCCGTTGACACAGCCGCGCTGGAGCAGCTTATTGTGCAATTCAGCCGGTTGGTGGTGCAGCATCATTGGATTAAAGAAATTGACATAAATCCATTACTTGTCTCCCATGACCGCATGATGGCGCTGGATGCCCGCGTGGTGCTTCATCCGCTGGATACCTCCGCCGACAAATTGCCGCAGCCCGCCATCCGGCCCTATCCGGCACAGTACATAACACAGGTCGCCTCGGATGATGGCCATACCATGACCGTTCGCCCCATTCGCCCTGAAGATGAACTGCTGCTTGTGGAATTTCACCGCCAGCTTTCCGAACGCACCGTGCAATTGCGCTTCATGGGCACGCTGGGCTTTGACGCCCGGACAATGCACGACCGGCTTCTTCGCCGCTGTTTCAATGATTATGACCGCGAAATTGCCCTGGTACTGGAGTATCAGGACCCGGCGACGAAAAAGCCGCTGATTGTTGGCGTGGGCCGTCTGAGTCGCCAGGTCGGCACCAGCCACGCGAGTTTCTCGCTGTTCGAGAAACTC
>JAJYPG010000037.1 GCA_021795535.1 Planctomycetota bacterium | reverse complement strand
CCATACCGACATGTCCAACGGCGTCAAGACGCCCGACAAACGGACTGATGTACGTCGCTCCGCACTTGGCCGCCAGCATGGCCTGCAGAGGCGAAAAGGTCACCGTTACATTGGTCTTAATGCCCTCAGAGGACAGGGTCTTGACCGCTTTTAAGCCCTCTTTCATAAGCGGCACCTTAACGACCACATTTTTATGGAATTTAGCCAAAACACGACCTTCCGAGACAATTTCGTCAGCGGTCAGACCGAGTGTTTCCAGACTCACCGGACCATCCACCAGATTGCAGATTTCACGGTACACATCCGCGGCAGGCCGCCCGGTCTTGGAAACGTGCGTGGGGTTGGTGGTAACACCATCCAGAATGCCCCAGGTTCGAACTTCACGGATTTGTGCGACATCAGCGGTATCCAGAAATAATTTCATATTAAGTTCCTTCCTGTTTCAACAGTTTTATTGTTATTCCTACGCGACTGGGAAAAATTAACAAAATTGCCCGCATTTTCCCCGGAGAGAACCAGTCCAACATCCCGGCAAACCGAGGTCACCACGCGATCCTGCGCCTCACGCGTAAACGCCGCTATATGCGGAGTCAGTATCACGTTTTCCAACGCGGAAAGTGGACTGGCCGTCGGCGGCTCGTGTTCGCGCACATCCAGCGCAGCTCCGGCAAGGCGTTTTTCCTCCAGAGCGCGAAACAAATCGTTTTCCGCGACCACTTCTCCACGCGCGAGATTGAGAAAAAATGCAGTGGATTTCATTTTTTTGAAACGCTCGTAATTGAATAAATGGGCCGTTTGAGCGGTCAAGGGCACATGGCATGACACAAAATCAGCCTGCTCCAGAAGAACATCAAGATCAACCAGTCGGGCGTGCGTTTCCGTCACGGCCACCGAATCAGGGCTGATAAAGGTGTCATGCGCGATGATGTGCATGCCCATCGCACGCGCACGCAATGCCACCAGAACACCGATGCGGCCCAGACCGACAATACCCATGGTTTTTCCGTACAACTCCGTGCCGACAAAACGCTGACGGTCCCAACCTCCACCGCGGACGTTCCGGTCCGCCTCGGGCAGTTTGCGCGCCAAGGCCAGCATCATGGCCAGTGTCAACTCCGCCGCCGACATTGAATTTTGATCCGGGGTGTTCACCACCACAACTCCCGCCGCAGTTGCCGCGGGAACATCAATATTATCCAAACCTGTGCCAGCGCGACCTATAACTTCCAAACATTTGGCGGCGGCAAGCAAATCCGCGGAAACCCGCGTTTGATTGCGCACAATCAACGCCCGGCAATCCGCAACCTGCGCCAAGAGCTTTTCCGGCGATTTCCATAGATTGGGATCAACCAACACTGTGAATCTGGCTTTCAACTCATCCAACGCCCAGGCGTTGATATTTTCCGCCACGACAATATCCGCTGTCATCATACCACCTCAAACGTCGCAGGCTCATCGAGAGTAAAGGGCACTCTGAGATCCTCGCATAAAAGTTGCAATTCTTTCCGGGTAGCCGGATCAATGGAAATGCCACGGCTCTGATTCTCCATAGCGCGATGGTGCGAACGTTCGCCGGGAATCAGTATTTCTTCGACGCCGGGGCGCTTGCGGCAGGACTTGATCTCATCGATCATGGAATCCACGCGGTTCTTAAATTCATCCACATCAATAAATGCTGAAATATCCATCAGGCAAAAGAAATGGCCGACATCCTGTTTGCGATCCATGTTTTTGTACATAGACCCCACCGCCGGGCCGATTGCGGAACCCGAAAGCACACCCGATAGAATTTCCACCATCAGAGCCAGGGCATAGCCTTTATGCCCCGCCATTGTCAGTACGGTTCCCAACAATGCCGTCGCCGCATCGGTGGTCGGTTCACCATCAACACTCAAGGCCCATCCGGGCGGGATTGGCTTTCCACTCTTTTGGGCGGCGATAATGTTCCCCCTGGCTACAATGGATGTTGCCATATCAATTTTTAATGTAAAACCTTTACCCGTTGGAAATGAAGCGGCAACAGGATTGGTTCCGAAAAACGCCTGACATCCCCCTTCGGGAGACATTGCCGGCTCACAATTTGTGGTAGCCAGCAGGATCATATCCTGATCAGCCGCTTTGTTGCAGTAATGCGATACCGCCCCAAAATGCTGGGAATTGCGAATTGTGGCAACCGCGACGCCGTTTTCCTTCGCCAGTGGCATCAGAAGCTGCAAGGTCTTCATGGCTTGAACCTGCCCCAGGCCATTGCCCGCATCCACCGCCAAGGCCGATCGTCGCCGTTGATCCAGGATCAGTGTGGCATGTGGATCAATAAGTCCTTTTTGAATTCTACGGATGTATATATTCAATCGGGATATACCGTGGCTGGACGTGCCATGTATATCAGCGTCCACCAGCGCATCGGCTAAAATTTCCGCATCGGAATTACTGACACCTGACGCTATCGCCAGACGCACGGCCAGCGCCCGGACCGCCTGCGGAGCGTAGCGTTCCGCAGGAGGTCCGGAGCGGTTGGATTGTATGGAGGTCGTTGACATAACGGATGGTCCTAAGCGCTGCGGTAAAGCTTTGTCAAAACAAATTCACGGTGACCGAGAACTTCGGCCGCGGTGAGTCTGCCGCTGCAGGTGCGCAACATTATTTCAAGAAGCGCGTTGCCAGCCTGATCCACGGACATTTCACCCCGCAGCATAGCCGACACATCCAGATCAATGTGTTCGCTCATGGTGGAACACGTCACGGGATTGGCGGAAAGCTTAATTACCGGCTCGATGGGATTGCCGATGACATTTCCCTGTCCGGTTGGAAACAGATGCACCACCGCACCAGAGGCCGCCCAGAGCGTTACTGCCTCCGCGGCAGCGGAAGAGGTGTCCATGAACCACAAGCCCTTGCCAGCCGGAACCTCAGCGGGTTTGAGCACACCGACAAACTTGGTTTTCTTTCCAAGTTTTTCAATGTTGCCCAGCGCTTTTTCCTCAATGGTGGTCAGGCCACCACGAATGTTTCCTTTGGTAGGCTGGGATTCCGAGAGATCATCCGTCTTTTCCTTGAGAATAAAGTCATTGTAACTGTTCCATATCTTCATGAAAGCTTCGCCAACTTCCTGAGTTGCGGCCTTGGCTTTCACAATATGTTCACCGCCGGTCAATTCGGACGTTTCGCCGAAAGAGGCGGTGGCACCCTGGGCGACGGTTTTATCAATCACATTGCCTACCGCCGGACATGATCCCAGCCCGGTGGTGGTATCGGATTCACCACATTTCACCGAAATATACAACTCTTCAGCCCGACATTCCTCGCGCTGAAGTTCGCTGGCCCAGTGAACGTATTGCTTGGCCTGCACGGAGGCCGCCGCAATGGTCTTTATGTCACCGTGGCGCTCAATGGAAAAGCCCGAGACCGGCTTGCCGGTTTTGGCAATGCCATCAACGATGCGCTGGGTCCAGCCCGGCTCGATGCCGATAACCACACACGCGGCCACATTGGGATTCGATCCTGTGCCGATCATGGTGCGGAAAAACAATTCCAGATCCTCGCCGAACTGCAGCCGCCCGTAGGCGTGCGGCAGCGCCAGCGTTCCTTTGATATTGTTTGCCACCGCTTCACACGCGGCGTTGGAGATGTCATCCACCGGCAGAATAACCACATGATTCCGGATGCCAACCCGGCCATTTTCCCGGCGATACCCTTTGAATGTAGAAATACTCATCTTTTTTACCACCTCTTGGTTTTAAGATTGTGAACATGAACATGTTCGCCCGTTTTGATCGGTGCGACCACTTTGCCTATATCACAGCCATACTTAATAACCGTATCGCCGGGTGAAAAATCGCGCAACGCGATCTTGTGGCCCAGCGGGATATCCATCAGAGCTTTCACCTGCGCCGAGGCCTGTCCGTGCAAAGACATTCCTCGCACATCCTGGCCGGCTTTGATGTCGATAACTGCGACGCCGACGCTGTCTTTCTCGTCGTGCATCAAAAACTCTTTCATTCGTGAAACTCCTTATGTTGACCTGACATTGTTTTATGGGGCGTTACCCCGGTTACACCAAATCCTTCATTCACCAGTCCGGCCAGATTAACTTCCGCCCACCGCACGCAACCGTGCACTGCAGTGTTGTGCGGCCCGTTTTCTGGCTTCTTGCCTTGAGTTCAACTGCTCAATGATCTCCTAACCATTCTCTCGGCGAAGCCGCGGAATTATTCGTTGTGTCACCGTAGAGACACAATATCATTGGCGGCCATGCCGCGCCGCGAATCATTCCATAACGGAATTCATTCCATTATAGAGGAATCACCCCACCATTCATCTTTTTATCCTGAAAACGCTCGCGCGTTCTCAAGTCCATGCTTATACTTTGCCATCTTTTCCGGATTAACACAAGTCTCACTTTTCATCAAATGTTGTACCACTTTTCATCACACATCGTAAGACCTATATTAAACCCGGTACCTCCGCAGGGCTGCAATCATATTTATTACCCGTGACAGCCGTGCGTCATTACGACGTCGGCGGCGGCAGGCGAAAGCTCCCCGGGGTCTGACCTTGGTATCTCTTGAAGAAACGATTCAGGTGCGATTCAGCCTTGAAACCGGTAATCTCGGCAATTCGTTTCAGCGGGTATTGCGTATTGCGAAGCAGCCGTTTAATACGGTTCAAACGCACGCGATTGATTTCCTGGTAAGGCGAAAACCCGACTACTACAACAAATCGGCGTTCCAGTGTACAGCGGGACACCAACATATTATCACGGGCCAGATAATCCAGCACCTGATCGACCGTTATTCCATTTCCAGGGTACTCACGGATATAACGCAGCGCTTTGGCCACCACCGGTTCGGCTACTGCAATGATATCCGTGGAGGTGCGCGTGATGACACCTGCTGGTGAGACCAGATATGACTGCTCCGGCGGCTTTGCACCGCCAATAATGGTATCCAGTAGTTCCGCAGCCTCGAATCCAATCCGTTCCGCCGCGGGGTCTATACTGGACATCGTCGGCGTGGCCAATTCACAAAGCACTTCGTCGTTATCCACGCCCACCAGCACAATTTCCTCGGGAACATGAATCCCCGCGTGCTGGCACCCCGCCAGAACGAGCCTGCCGCAAATATCGTTGCAGGCCATGATTCCGATCGGTTTGGGAATTTTTTTGAGCCAGGGCAGCAGACTCGCATAATCAAGGCTCGATCTCCAACCCGGTGATCGCCTTGACCCGGTGCCACGTCGGCTTTTCCCAATGAACGTCAGCCCATCGAATCCATGTTCGGACAGATACCGCTGGAAAGCGATGCGCCGTTTTTCGGAAGCCTGCTGCGCTTCAAAACCGCAATATGCGAATGTTTGCAAGCCGCATTTTATCAGGTGATCCGCCGCCAGTTGCGCTATGGCGCCGTGGTCGCTGTGAATATTGGCAATGCCTTTCGGTGGATCCAAACTTCCCAAATCAACAATCGGCACATGCAACTGTTGCAGCGACGCAAACTGACTGGGATTGCGAATCCGACATAGCACGCCTTGGAATTTATCCCGAACCAGCCAACGTGGAAGGGCCTCGTTCTCCATCCACGGCTCATACTCCACCGTCCATCTGGGGTGGGTATGAGCGAAACGTGATATTCCGCGCAACAGACCATTTCCATAACTGCCGATGGCATCCACTATCAGCGCTATTTTTATCATACGTCAATCCTTTACACGCCGCACAACATAGCGTAGACAGATGCGTCGTCTTACACAAATTAAATAACACATATTCATATCGTAATACTATATTATTGATCCTTGACGGTCCGGGGCGCCTGACTTTCGCGCCGCTGTCGCCAGTACGCCTCTATCTGTTCAAGCGTTTTGCCTTTAGTCTCCGGAAGCACCCGCATGACAAACAGAAAACTGATCAATGAACACCCGGCGTAGATAAGGTACGTCACGGACATACCCACATCGGCCTTGAGCATCGGGAAGGTCTGTGCCACCATGAAGGTGGCGACCCAAAGCGCTACAATACACACCGACGCCGCTCTGCCCCGGATTCGCGCTGGAAATATTTCTGAAATGATAACCCACGGCAGTGGCCCCATCGCCATGGCAAAGGCAACACAAAAAGTCAGGATGCCGGCCAATAGTATCCACACTTGTCCAGGACTGAAGTGAATCGTTGTGATAGGGATGGTACGGCCATGCACCACACGGGTTGTTATGACGCGATTGGCCACGGCAAAGATCGCCGCTATGGATACCAAGGCTACCACCTGAATCGCCGTGCCAATGGCCAGGAGCCTTTTTCGGCCCACTTTATCCACAAGAGCAAAGGCAATAAATATCGCGGGCAGTTTCACCGTCCCCATCAGGGCGGTAAATCCAAAGGCATGGCCGGCGGTTATGCCAGCCGCCTCAAATACCCGCGGAGCATAAAAAATAATTGAATTGATACCGCTGAACTGTTGGAAAACGGCTAAAAACAATCCGATGATCAACGGTAAACGGTAGCGGGATCTGAAAAGTTCAGAAAACACGCCCTCTTCCCGGGCCGCCACTTCTTTGACCGCGCGGATTTCCTTTTCCGCTCCCGCCGCCCCCACAAAGCGCCTTAAAATGTTCCGACCAGCCTCTTCACGATTATTAATCACCAGCCAGCGCGGGCTTTCGGGCACCATCATGATCATCAGCAGAAAAAGCATAGCCGGCAATGTTTCCGACCCCAGCATCCAGCGCCAGCCCGTGGTCTGATTCCAGTTCATACCCGCCTGCATCCCCGCATTGACATGACTGCCGGCGCTGACGATCAGATAATTGACCCAGTAAACCACCGCGATGCCAATGACAATACCAAGCTGGAATAACGAAACCAGTCGGCCACGAAGGCGTTCCGGGGCGATTTCCGCAATATACACCGGAGCAATCATGGAAGAAGCCCCGATGGCCAGACCGCCGAGAGCGCGGGCCAATATCAGTTCAGTCAATGATTGTGGAATGGCGGAAAGCACACCCGATATGAAAAAGAGTATGGCACAGACAATCAGCATCCTTTTACGCCCGAAACGATCCGCCAAAGTACCGGAGAACATGGCTCCAGGAACGCAACCCAGTTCCAGGCTGGCGATGGCGAAACCCAGTTGGGTATTGGATAAATGGAAGTAGGATTGCAGATAGCCCTGAATGCCGGAGGCCACGCCGGTGTCATAGCCATACAGCAACCCCGCCAGAGCAGCGGCGGTTACGGCAAAAATAATGGGGCCAAGGCCCGGAACCGGTGAGCTCAATGGCACATCGAAGGTCTCTTTTGCAGTGGTAGACATACCAAGTATTCTCTTCCAAGAAGACCGCACTCAACGCATTTGACAACAAGGTTCGTCCCGGGAAACTCCACACGCGGTTATGCGCAATGTTATTGGTTCATAATAAAAGCTCGGTGGAAAACATATACAAATCACTGCATTGGAGAGTGGTATAACGCAATCCATAACCAAAACAATACAGTGGCTCGATTTCAAGATACATATATGTGCGGCCTTTCATTATCTCGTAGTTGTGGAAGGGCGGTAATTGGCCCACCAATTTGTACCAGATACGGCAGGTTTTGCCGCCGGATGACGCCCGCCGAAGCGGCACGCGCATCATCCTGGGGAGGCATCATCGACCTCTTCTTTGAATAAAAACCACAAAATGCCACGTTTATTTCACCACAGCCTTGCCCCACCACTGCGGATTCAGACGGGATTCCGTGGGAATGTCATCAATAATGGTGGTGGTCTCATTTTCCGGCGAGAATAAATAATTCCGCGACAACACCTGTAAGCCCTCATTGGTGTAGCCGGAATAATTCACCTCCACATCGGCGCCTAGCGCTGCGCCGGGCTTCAGCGGAAGCGCCAGAAACTTTCGCGGCACCGCCAGCAGCGCCACATACCCTTTGCCGTCGGCATTGCGCACGATGCTCACCTTGCCACCGGGAATGTAACCCACAAACGCAAAATGCACATGGCCGCCCGCCAGCGTGTGATAGCTCGCTTTTTCGTGGTAGCGCCGGCTCAGCGGCTTCATGCCGATCAGTTCCGGTTTGCCGTTAATCATTGCCGCCAGAATTCGCACCTGTCCACGCACCAGCTTGGCACCCTTGTCCGCCGCCGGACCCAGGTCCAGACCCACGGAATCGCCGCCGTTAAAGGCTAGTGTGGCCGAATGGGCCGAATTGGCAATGGGCTTGGCATCAACCACAGAAAA
>JAJYPG010000036.1 GCA_021795535.1 Planctomycetota bacterium | reverse complement strand
TTCTCGCGAGTATCGGTCTAACGATCACGGTCTATCTGGTACGGCTGGGTTGATTCGCCACATCATTCATTCCTCCATTCCTCGCCTTTGCGGTACGCGCTAAAATGTGCGGTATTCTTGCCAATCATGCCGCATGGACGATATTCTGCTTTTGGATTTTGTTCTTAAAGGACTGGAGGTATCTATGTCTGTTTCCCCACTTGCCGGAAAGCCGCCTTCCGCGGATTTACTTATTGATATGGATTCTCTGACACGGGATTATTTTGCCAAAAAGCCTGATCTGGCCGACCCGCACCAACTCGTGGCCTTTGGCACCAGCGGCCATCGGGGAACGCCGCAGGATGGGTCCTTCACCGAAGCCCATGTTCTGGCCATGACGCAGGCTATTTGTGAATATCGCAAGGCGCGGGGAATTGATGGTCCGCTGTTTATCGCGAAAGACACACACGGCATAGATACGCCCGCCCATGACACTGCGGTGGAGGTTCTGGCGGCCAATGGTGTGTGTCTGTGCATTGCCGAAGGGAATGACTACACCCCGGTTCCCGTTTTGTCACACGCGATTCTGGCCCATAACCGGGGCCGTACCCGCGGGCTTGCGGACGGCATTGCGGTAACACCTTCACACAATCCGCCGCGTGATGGCGGCTTTAAATACAACCCGCCTACCGGTGGCCCGGCGGATGTGGATATTACCAGTTGGATTCAGGATCGCGCCAATGTGCTTCTGCGAGATGGTAACAAAGCAGTACGGCGAATGGGTTATAAAAAGGCTCTTGCCGCGGATACCACGCGATTTTGCAACTTTATTCAACCTTACGTGGCGGACCTGGCTCAGGTGATTGATATGGACGTAATTCAATCGTCCGGCTTGCGCATTGCCGCGGACCCGTTGGGCGGGGCGAGTGTGCATCTGTGGGAACCCATTAAGGAGCGGTACAGACTGAATATTACCGTGGTGAATCCAGGGGTTGATTTTACCTTCCGTTTCATGCGCGTGGATCATGATGGTCAAATTCGCATGGACTGCTCCAGCCCATATGCCATGGCCGGTCTGGTGGCTCTAAAGGACCAATATCAAATTGCCTTCGGAAATGACACCGACGCCGACCGGCATGGCATAGTCGCGCCATCGGTCGGACTTTTGCCGCCCAATCATAATCTGGCTGTTGCGGTGCGCTATCTGTGTACCCATCGGCCAGATTGGCCCGCCGGGGCGATGGTTGGAAAAACCCTGGTCAGCAGCGGCATTATTGACCGCGTGACCGCTGGCGTTGGCCGGAAGATTTACGAAGTGCCCGTGGGCTTCAAATGGTTTGTGCAGGGGCTGTGCGATGGAACTCTCGGCTTTGTGGGAGAGGAATCCGCCGGGGCCACGCTGCTGCGGAAAGATGGGAGCACCTGGACCACCGACAAGGACGGCCCGGTCATGGACCTTCTGGCCTGTGAAATAACCGCCCGCACGGGAAAAGACCCCGGAGAACATTATGCGGAAATTGAAAAACAATTCGGCAAATCGTTCTACCTGCGTGAAGATCAACCCTGCTCTTTGCGTGAGAAAGATGCACTGAAAAAGCTCTCGCCCACCGTCATTAAGCAGACAGCCATGGCGGGGGAAGCCATCTCCGCAGTGCTAACCAATGCCCCCGGAAATGGTGCGGCAATTGGCGGACTGAAGGTGACAACCGAAAACGGCTGGTTCGCCGCCCGGCCATCCGGTACCGAGGCTCAATATAAAATTTACGCGGAAAGCTTAAAAAGCGGGGAACTACTGGACCAGCTTCTGGTTGAAGCGCGGGCTTTGGTAAAGCAGGCGCTTGCCACTTGAGTGGATAAAACTCGCTGGAGTTTTGACCGCGGTCAACTCCGGCCCGGCGAAAGCTGATTCTGATGCGTATTGGGGGGAGGCGGCGTGGCCGAGAACTTGCCGCATATTGACCTGTGGCTTGCTCATAGATGATCCGATTAGCCGGGTATTATATTGTAACCGTCTGATTTTACAGACGCGCCAAGAGTACATGCCGGTTGCTGATTGTGGCAACCACCGCGCCCGGTATGGAATCGCCGCAAAATTGGAGTGACATGATGCTCAAGACTTGTTTTCGCCGGACTCTAACGCATTTTACGCGAACTCTCCCCGGCATATTCGACGGACTTTGTTGCATTGTTTTTATCATTGGCGGACTTTTCATCTCCCGGTTATACGCGGCGGTTCGGCTTCCCAGCGGACGTTTGCTTTCACCGGCAGGTCAATGCGTCTCCACGCCGAATTTTACCATCAGCGTTGTTGGTTCAGGACGCAATGTGATTGTGGCCGCTTCCGGAGCAAGCAGCGTTCACTCTCTTGACGTGTTTCAAGCGGACACTCTTCAGGCCCGCTCGCGCCTGCTTTTCTACAAGCAAAAACCCTGGTGGAGCAATGCTATAAAGGGTGTAAACCATCAGAGCCTGTTTCAGGGCATGGCTGCGGGACCGGATGGGAAAATTTATGTCGCGGGTGGTTACAGCGACAATATTCTTGTTCTTCAGTTAAACCACGGCCAACTGCATCTGCTGCGGCGCATTGCCCTGCATGGACAGGCCTTTCCCGCCGATGAATATCCCTATCAATATCAGGGGACCCACAAAGGTTCGCCGCTGTTTTATCCTGATTCCGTGGCGGTAGGCCCCAAAGGAAAACATGTTTTTACCTCAGGGCTGCTTAGTAACTCCGTCGCCGCAATCAATCTGGGAACGGGCCATATACGCTATGCCAATACCGGTCCTTTTCCATTTCAGGTGGTGCTGGCGGACCATGGTCGGCGTCTGGCGGTAAGCAACTGGGGTGGCAACAGTGTTACTGTGCTGGATAGCCGCTCGCTTAAGGTGCTGGGGCGCATAGCGCTGGGGCCGCACACCGGACCGGGCAACCGGCGGCCCGGCGTGCATCCCACAGCCATGGTTGCGGTGGGCAACTCGTCGCGTGTGTGGGTGGCCTGCGCCAACACCGATGTGCTGGTAAAAGTGGATGTCAAAACAATCCGTGCGCTGGGAATTGCCGTTGACCTGCCTTATGCGGGCGCAGCGCCGGGAACCTTCCCGGATGCTTTGGCCATTGACAGGGATATGTTGTTTGCGGCCAACAGTGGTAACAATGATATTGCGATTTTCAATGCACAAACCGGAAAGCCCCTGGGGCTTGTTCCCACTGCATGGTATCCGACCAGTTTGACTATTCATGGCCAAAGCTTGTTTGTTTCGTCCGCCAAGGGCATGGGAAGCGGTCCGGATATGGGCCATCAATGGATAGGAGATTCCATGAATGGCTCGCTGGAACAAATTCCACTCGCCGGCATTTCCACCCATTTTGCCGCCTGGACGCATAGGGCACTCGTGAACAATGGCTTTACTTCCGGACAGCGGGCATTGCGACACAAGCAGAATACGGCGGTTGAAATTTTTCTCCACCGGCACATACACCATGTGGTCTTTATTCTGCGGGAAAACAAAACATTTGACGAGGACTTCGGCGCATATCACCGGGCGGGAAAATGGGCCGACCCGCAACTGGATTTATACAATCAGCGGGAACTTCCCAACTTGTACAAACTGGCGAGGCATTACGCCTTGTGCGTGAATTTTTATGTGGATGGCGAGGTTACCGCCCAGGGGCATCAGTGGACAACGAGTGCCGAGGATTCAGATTACGTGCAGCGAACCTGGCCTATGTATTATTCCGGCCGTGGTCTGATGCCCGCACCGGGTTGGACGCAAAGCCTTGGGGGCAATGCGGACAAAAACGGCTACGGGTTGAGTTCCGCGGATAACCCATACAGTGCCACGGAAAATTTGTCGGCACTGGGGCACTGGTCAAACCCGTGGATTTCCTATCCGCAGGGAATGTTTCTGTTTAATGATCTGCTGGCACATCATAAAAGTTTCATGGATTTCGGCGAATTTGTTTCACGTAATGAGGCGGGGGATATTTCTACCGCCATGCATCGTCATATCGCCATGAAAGCCGCGGGCTGGAATTTGTTTATTCTGGATACCAGTCGCGCCACGGTTGTGCGGAAATACATTGTGAAGCATCGCAAAAAATTTCCACAACTAATGTATATATGGCTTCCTGATGATCATACTGCGGGTCGCACGCCCGGCTACTATACACCGGCTTATTATGTGGCCAACAATGACTATGCCACGGGGCGGATTGTCGCGGCGCTGAGTCGAGCCAGGGCCTGGCGGCACACGCTGGTCATCATCACGGAGGATGACGCGCAATCCGGGGCGGATCATATTGACGCCCATCGCAGCTTTACACTGCTCGTAAGTCCGTGGATCAAGCCCGGTTCTCTGGTGACCCGCCACTATTCCCAGATTGATCTGATGCGGACCATTGAGGCGGTGTGCAAGATTCCTCCCATGTCCCAGTGGGATTCCAACGCGCGGGTTATCTCCGGAATCTGGACTGGGAAACCAACTCCCACGCCGTTTACACCCCTGGCCATCCGCGTACCCAAAGCCTTCAATCCTGGGCGGATTTTCCGGGAAACACGCCTGCGGCAAAAAGCTGGGAAAACCGGTCACTGGCTTTCTCCTCAGTGGCTCAAGGCCCATGGCTTAAGCGGCGAATTCCCGCAACATTCCGGTGATTTTACGCCTACCACCCTGGAGAAAATTCCCGGCCCCGAACAGATGCGACAGGAATGGATCGCCACCAAAGGTCGCGCCGGTTATGAAAAGGTCATGACTTATATACAGGCCCTGGCCCGGCGGCAACATCGTTCGCTTTCCGCTTATATTGCCACTGCGGATGATGATGGTAATTGACCTGTAGACGCGCGGCATATATTCCGCGATCGTCCGATGAAATTCGGGATGGATGATTTGTGAGTCAACTGCTTGATAAAATGGATCGCGCACCGATGACCGGGCTGCACCGTCGCCTTGCGCTGGCGGCCGGCCTGGGCATTTTTCTGGATGGTTATGATCTGGTGATCATTGGGGTTGTGCTTTTGCAGCTTAAGGGACAGTGGCACCTGCTGCCAGAGCAAATCGGCATACTTGGCAGTGCGGCTCTGGCGGGGGCTTTCCTTGGCGCGCTGCTGGGTGGGCGAATTGCCGACCACTTTGGTCGCAAGGCCATTTATATTATTGATCTTCTGACATTTCTGGTTGCGGCAATCCTCTGCGGTCTGGCGTGGAATATCTATTCCCTGGCATTGTTTCGCTTTCTTCTGGGAATAGGAGTGGGCGCGGATTACCCATTAAGTGCCACCTATCTGGCGGAATTCATGCCTGCGGCAAAACGAGGATCGGTGCTTTCCTGGACGTTTGGCCTCTGGTCTTTTGGCGCAATTACCGCTGGCCTTGTCGGCATTGCATGTCTTCTGGATCGTACCAATGGCTGGCGATGGATGTTCATGCTGGGCGCTTTGCCTGCGGCTTTCGTGGTCTATTTACGCGGGAATTTGCCGGAATCGCCCCGCTGGTATCTGCGGCACAACAAACCCGCGCAGGCCGCGGCGGTAATTGCCCGCCTCGATCCGACCATAGCTCCATCGGAAATTCAGCGGATGCTTGAAGCTCAGGCGCGGCAGCCAGTTCCATCGCCTGTTCCGCCAGGCCGCCTTTTTAAGCCGCCGTTGTTGCGTTCCACACTGTTGGTCTGCCTACCCTGGTTTATTATGGATCTGGTGGGCTATTATCTTACCATTTACACGCCGCTGATTCTGGGCCAACTCGGGTTTGGCTCGCCGGCGGAGCGTGTTCTTGGCGGTACAATTATCAACGCCTCTTTTTTGCTGGGTTATATTCCACTGGCGCTGCTGATTGATAAAATTGGTCGGATCTGGCCACAGATTATTGGCTTCCTGGGCAGTGGTGCGGCCTTGGTGCTGGTTGGATTTGCATCTACTCATGTGCATAATATAATACATATGGTCGGCGGGCATCCGGTCTCAACCATGGTCGCCGGCGGAGCAACGCTTGCGGTTATTTTCGCGGGCATGCTGCTGTCCCAGATCACCAACAGTTTTGGACCGGGAAACACCACCTACATCCTGGCGTCTGAAGTGTATCCCACTGACCTGCGCGCCACCGGCCATGGGTTCGCCACGGCATTCTCCCGGCTTGGCGCTGTGGCCAGCACCTATTTTCTGCCCATTGTGGAGCATCGTATTGGGCAGTTCCAATTTTTTATGCTGCTGGCGGCATTCTCCGGACTCGGTGGGTTACTGACTTGGATTTTTCGCATTAATACAACGCGCGAGCCGCTTTTACAGGACGCCCCGGTTTCCTGAAATATGCCGTTCCACACCGCTTGGCATCTAAAATCGGAAATCTCAACTTTGGCATCTCAAATTTGAAATCTTCGATCTTCATGCACCTTCCCGTACAATTCTTGAGTATTTTTTTAAGATTTGCAGCGCGATGACAACCAGATTATCTTCCGATAAAAACCCTTATTAAAGTGATTGGCGAGGTATGCCTATTGTACAAACGTCTTGTCGGGGTAAAACTCTCATGGATTATGGCCATAGCCACCGATGAAAGAAAAGGTTACAGGCCCTGCGGTTTGGCGTACAGTGTCCGGTTCGGTTGATTGCGTTTAGCAACCAGGCTGTGGCAGTAATGGAAATATTGCAAAAGGGCCGGACAATGTATTTTTCGGAAGGTAGACTCCCATGAGCATGACCCCTCAACCTAAATCTCACCTGTCCGCCGACAGCGGTTCAAACAAACGCTTGGGTGAACGAAATGCCGCTAAAGCCGCCAGACAGGAAATGACTAAAAAGCTCGCCAATCTGACCACCGGTTCGGAACTTCTGAAACTTGTGGAAAAGCGGGTGTTTGCCAATGATCCGGAATTCCAGAGTTCGCTCCGTTGCACCAATTCAAAAATTTCCGATGGTCTTCCCTACCATCTTTTTCTGCCCGCGGAAATGGCGCTTTCCCCTGAAGACGTTTTCCCCAGTCTGCGTTGGGGCGGACGGGCCATTATGGTCAGTGAAAATGCGTTGTTGATTGCCGAATTGGCACAGAAATTTGTCCGCTGGGACGGCTTTGTTCTGGAAAAGCCGCCCACGTCAATGCGGCGGCCCATATTGGGCATGTCACTGCCGTGGTTTGGCAAACGGCTGCATTATTTTGTCGCCCGCAAGGTTGATTTGCTTAAGCCGGGGGAATCCACCGACCGGTTCACCTATCAGGTGCGACTGACCAAACGCACCGTGACCGATACCGATTATGTTGTGGTAAAACAAGTTCCCACAGTGGATCGGGTGATTTCGCGGCTGCGCGCCAAGTTTCCTGATGCGCCGCTGGATGATATTCGCCGCCGCGCCATGAAATTTACCGAAAAAATATTTCCTGTTTTTCTCACGCGTGAAGCCGCGATGCTGCAAATTCTTGAGCGGGATCTTCCGGCTCCCTATTGTGATCGCGTGCCGCGTTGCCTGGGAGTGGAGCATGACTCCAAAGGCTTTGTACGTGTTATGTACATGAACTGGCTGCGTAATGGTGGGGACGGCATTTCCCAGTTGGATTTCGCCCTTCAGGCCACCGAACTTCTTTCTGTGCTGCACGACAAGGTTGGTGTCATTCACCTGGATCTGCGGCTGGATAATTTTGTGATTACCGAAAAAGGTGTCGGCTTTATCGATTTTGGGTCCGCAGTGCGTATCGGTGAAAAATTCGCGGACAATTCCCTGCTCTCCACTCTGTTTGAGGAAATGATGCGCACCAGCCAGATACAGCGAATGCTTTACCACATGACCGAAACCGGTCTGGTCACATCCGATGTTCTGCGCAGCGGCGTTCATCGCATGGACAAGGCTGTGGATATGTTTTATCTTGCGGTTCAGATGAACAAACCGCACGCCAATCCTGAATTCAAGGGTCTGGTTCACATGAATCCCAAGAGCCTTGAAGCACAGCATATCAAACGGCTATCCGATGAAATTCTGCGCCCCGGCGATGACCAGGCAGTAACTTACCGCAGTGCGAAAGATATTCTCAACGGTTTGCACCGAGTGCGTGATGATATTCTCAATGGTCGCGAGGTTGAATCCGCTGGGAAAACCGCGGTAAATTTTAATCAGGGGATGCCTCCCGAAAAGGGGAATTCCTCTTCCCATAAGCGTGCTGCGGTGGCCTGATTGTGGCAAACAGCCAATCTTAACCGCGGGCGAAGGTACGATACGGCCCCTATAAAATGGTCGCTCATATACAATCGCCGATGGAATGGTTTCGACAAAAATGGTGTGATCTCTGCGGCATGGCCGCAAGGCCAA
>JAJYPG010000035.1 GCA_021795535.1 Planctomycetota bacterium | reverse complement strand
ATGGGCGAATCTGGAGAAAGACCTGTATACGCGAGCTTTGGAGATATCCGCCGAAAGCAGCGCCCGCGATCATGCCCGCATCGACAAGGCGGCACATTAAGAATTGGCATTCAAAACGCGGCTGATGGCCCCGGTGTGGAAACACAGTGAACCACTCGGCAGGTCTGTTGAGAAATGAAAAAGGCAGCCCGACGATCAGGATTATCAGAAAGAATCTTTTAGCCATATTCCACTCTCCTCCGATTTTATAACGGTGGCGAGAGAATTCCATCCCGGCAGCAAAAAAGTGCTCATTCAAACGATTCCGTCTGCTTTCCAGCTTGCCGGGGGGCTGTTTGCCTGTGTGGAACGCCAAAGATCGGAGGGCGTTATCCGACACTGGTAAAATTTTATTTTTTACTTGCTTTCCGCAAACAGCTGGATAAACTAATAGATGTAGCCACCGCAGGTCGCAACTGTGGATTGTCTTGTACGGCTTCGTACGATGCGTCTTTGACGCGGTCTTGATGGACCAATCCAAACGCGACCGCTAAGCGGCCCCGAGTCGTGATGACAAGCACCCAAACGATTGGCGGTGCAGACGTACGGCTTGCGGTTGCTTTCCACAAACGCGGTGGCTGTTTTATTTGCATTTTTCATGATTGTCCGCCGCAGAGTCCGGCGGTTTTTTTCTATACTGAACGCACACAGGGTATAAAAGACAAAGGCCAGTGACCACGATTAATAAACCGTAAGCAAAACCATGGGTGTTGATAAGGTGCAGGCAATGACAAGCGGAGCCATTGACGAAGCGAAAAATCCAATCCTTCGGGATGATTGGCCTGCGGCCCGGTGGCCGGGAGTGGCCTTTCCGCTGCGCTGGCTTGAGACGGCTATTTACTGGGCTGCGGGCATCAGCATTCTTTCCGGGCAGAGTTTCCGCTGGATTGATCTTCGCATGGCCGGGCCTCTAGCCCAGCCACTGCTGGTGCTGTGGCTGCTTTCACTGGTGGGGCTTGGCGTAAGCCGCTGTGTGGATATTCCCGCAGGCCGTGCCATTACACAAACACAAGTGCGACGGCGCGTCTGGTTGAATCAGTTCTTCCTGATTCCGTCCTGGATGATTCTGCTGGTACTGCTGCAAAACACGCTAAGGTATTATCACCTGCTGCATCAGAGAAATGGAGACTTGCAGATTGGTCCACCTATGTGCCTGCTGGTTCTGCTGGCCATGGCAGTGTGGCTGGGCAGCGATCCATCCCGTGTTTTCACCGCACCACCCAAACTTCTGCCACCGCCGGAAAAAAGGCAGCGACTGCTCCGACACACCAGATTGGATATGGGTTTCGGATTTATTTTTGTTTTGCTGATGGTATGGGTGTTTGCGTTTGAATTTCACGCCAACCCTCCCCCGCCGAACATGCGTGTGGACCTCGGTGTGGTGCTGGGGCACGCGGTGCTTCCCGGCGATGTGTCTGACCGCTCCATGCGCAATCGCACACTGGCGGGAGTTGCGCTGTTTAAGACGCATCGCATTCGCTATCTAATGTTAAGCGGGTCGGCACCGGACGGGGCAACTTCCCCGCATCGCAATCAGGCGGATGCAATGCTGAAAATTGCGCTGGCGCACGGTGTGCCACGCGACCGGATCATACTGGATTTTTATGGCGACAACACCCGGTTCACCGCATATAACACTCGTCGGGTGATGCAAAAAATGGGATTCAAAACAGTGGTGGCGATCAGTTCAGATTACCATCTGCCGCGGACCGCACTGGCCTTTGCCCAACTCGGTATTCACGCCTGGACCGTGCCAGACGTAAACCACCAGTGGCGGCAGACCGACCCTTTTGCCATGCTGCGCGAGTGGGTCGCGTATGGGGTTTATTATTTTGACCGTAATTATCATCATCCGAAAAACCAACCATGACCAACACCCCCAGTCGCTCACCGCTTGTCGGCAATTGGGGCACAGTCTGATGCCATCCGGCGGTACAACAGCAGAGCTGCAGCGAATCCCGCCATAAACAGCAGCACCATCAGCAGTCCGAGTGTTTCCCAGTGGCCAGTGACCCCGCCAATAACCCCCCAGAACCAGCCATGTAATTTCCACTGAGAGCGCACCACATCCAGCGATTCGAGCAAACCCACCACTAGCGCCAGAATAATGGAAAGCCCCGTCATGGCGATGTTGTAGTAGACTTTCCGCACGGGATGAATCATGGCCCAGCCATAGGCATTGGACATAATGACACCATCGAGAGTATCCACCAGGCTCATGCCGGCGGTAAAAAGTGCCGGGAAAAGCATGATCCCCCAGAGGGGCAAATGGTGCATCGCCGCGGCAGCCGCAATGCCCAGAAGGCCGATTTCCGTTGCGGTGTCAAATCCCAGGCCAAAAAGAAAACCGATGGGATACATTTTCCAGCTTGCATCAACACTGTTCAGCAGCGGTCTTAGCAGGCCAGCAAGCGGGCCAACCGGACCTCCTTGCGGCGCAATTTTCGATCCACCTCGCACGGCGCGAAAGTGGCCCAGCACCTGTCGCAGCACCAGCACATTTGCCGCGGCAATTCCCAACAGAAACAAGGCTGATACGCCGGTTCCCACCAGCGTGCCCATCTTTTCCAGCACGGGGAAATCATGCCGTGTCCGCATAATGCCCAACGCCACAAGGGCCGAAAGTATAATGACCACAGTCGAATGCCCCAGTGAAAAAAAGAGTCCCACCGTCAATGGCCGTTGCTTTTCCGCCACCAGCTTGCGGGTCACGTTATCAATTGCGGCAATATGGTCCGCATCCAGGGCGTGGCGCAAACCGAAAACGTAAGCCATTACAGCGGTGGCAATCAGTATGCTTTGGCCGCGGAACAAAATCAGCGCCAGCAGCCAGATCAGCAGATTCCCCGCCAACAGCGAACCCAAAAGCAGTGTCACACGCCGGGTGGAGGGCGGTGTGCCAATGAAAGCGTTTTGTTCCCGTGAACGCAAATCCAACTCATTATAAAACATCGCGTGGCACTCCAGCGGCGCAGGTTGCAATCCGTTGGGTCCAGGATTGCAGACAACGTAATCCAACCGTGTTTCTCTGCGGCCCCGGTCAGCCACGCCTTGGCATCTTCACGCTCCAGCCACCGTTGCCAAAACATCTGATACAAGCAGCTTTAAGGATATGCCGTGTAATAAAAAAAACAGCGCGTTAATGTACCCGACATGCGTTAGGGTATGCCCTTATACGGAATTCAAGAAATGCCGCAAATAAACCGCACCGGATGACGGTATTTTCTCTTTTCGCCATCTGGCCAGGGCAAAGAGATTACAGGCCGCCCTTAAGCACGCGCTTTTTCGCCGCAACAGGCTTGGACGCGGGAGTTGCGGAAGTGGAACCGATTGCCGCCGGCGTACCGGTTGCCTCATTGGCAAGAGGCGCAGCTATAGCGGATTCCGCAGCCTTCGCCGCAAGGGTCGCATCGCGTAGAATCTGTCTGACAGACAGACTGATGCGTTTTTTCTCCATATCAATGCCCAGGACTTTGGCCTGAATTTCCTGCTGTTCTTTCACCACTTCACGCGGATGCCCCACACGTTTGTTAGATAATTCAGAAACATGAATCAACCCCTCAACCCCCGGACCAATTTCAACAAATGCGCCAAAATCCATCACGTTGGTGACTTTGCCGTTGACCTCGGCGCCAACAGGAAAATCCACAATGGCCGTATCCCACGGGTCTTTCTGCAGCTGCTTAAGGCCAAGTGAAACGCGGTCCTTCTCGCGATCCACCTGCAATACCATCACCTGTACGCGGTCGCCAACCTTCACCACTTTGTTGGGATCAGCAACTCGTGTGTGGCTCATGGCCGATACATGCAGAAGACCATCCACTCCCCCAAGGTCCACAAAAGCCCCATAAGGCTGAACACTGCTGATGGTTCCCTCGCGAATTTGACCGGTAGCCAATTCCGCCCAGGTCTTTTCACGCAGAACGGCCACTTCATCTTCCAGAATGGATCGGCGGCTGACCACCAGGTTCCGCTCCGCACGATCTATCTGCATGATGCGACATTTAATTTTTTCACCCACCAGAGAATTGAAGTCCGGCGCGAAACGCACGTCCACCTGCCCGGCGGGCATGAACGCGCGAATGTTGTTGATCTTTACCTCCAGGCCGCCCTTGTTGGCACCCGTGACCATACCCTCTACCACGTCTCCCTCACGCAATTGGTCCCAGCCTCCCTGATTCACCGCACCCTTGCGTGCCAGCATAATCAGACCCTCGCGGGAATTGTAGCCCGCGTACACGAATTCAAATTCCTGACCCACCACCAGCGGCGTTTCGGCTTCATCGGGATTATCCGGACGGAACTGTTCCAACGGCACGACGCCCTGGGACTTTCCACCAAGATCAATAAGCACATTGCCATCTTGAATGGCGGCGACAATTCCTTTGCGCACGCGTCCGGAGGTTTCACGGCCCGCCTCACCGCCTGCGCCAGGCCGTCCGCCACGCGTTGGTCGTGACGGATCCACGCCCGCGTCGGCAGCTTCAACGGAACGTTTACTGACTTGAGTAAGCAGATCATCGATGGAGATTCCCCCCATTGCATCGGCCACAGCCTGGTCAATACTCTGCTTGTCCTGCCCGGATTCAAAACCCGACATCATTCACACAATCCTCTATAACCCTGTGCGGAACTCCGCCGCTTGGAATTTCAGGCTCTGCCTTATCTGGAACCGCACGGTTCCCGATACGGACATTCTACACTCCGGGCTGTAACATGCGAAGTGGAGCAATTTTTTGTGGGTTCCCCAAAGGTCTTGACAGGTTCCGATGGCCATCATAGCCAAAGCGATACTCACAAAATGCCCCGCATGTACTCTGGTGCCAGGGAATAGAGGGATACTCTCGCAATGCAACGCCCGTGGCGTATGAATTCCGCAGTGAATAAGCGTGTCATGGGGTGGGCTGATGATTGGACGCACCATTCCAGCCACGCGTGTCCCGACAATCGCCCCCCCCTTTTCCCGACAGGGCATGAACGGAATTACAGGAGGGTTCAGGACTTGAGGCCACTTCATCGGCTATGCACTATTTGGAGCCTGATTCAACACGTGATCCTGCTTCCATCCGGTTAGACCCATTGGCTGATTCCATGCGGCCAAAAATCATGCGGCCAGCGGAAGTCTGCACCGCATTGGTCACCAGTAGGTCTATTTCCTGGCCCACGCGATCACGAGCCCCTTCCACCACCACCATCGTGCCATCTTCCAGATAACCGACACCCTGCGCCGGGCCTTCGCCTTGTTTGACAATTTTCAGTCGCATCCACTCCCCTGGCAAGACGACCGGCTTTACCGCATTGGCCAGGTCGTTAATGTTAATCACCTGCACGCCTTGAAATGTGGCTATTTTGTTCAAATTGAAATCGTTGGTGACAATGCGTCCATTTTCCTGCTGAGCCAGCGCCAAGAGCTTTTGATCCACGCCCTGCAGCCCCGTGGCCGTCAGTGTACCATCCCATATGTGCAGCTCTATTTTTCCCAATGATTGCAGCCTTTGGAGCACATCCAAGCCGCGCCGCCCGCGCCCGCGTTTGAGTTTGTCGCCGGAATCGGCCACCGTTTGCAGTTCATTAAGAACAAACTGCGGAACAATAACCCGGCTTTCAAAAATGCCTGTGGCGGCAATATCTGCAACCCGGCCATCAATAATCGCGCTGGTATCCAGAATAAATGGGCGTGAGCCACGCGTGGCACGGCTGAATTCCACATAGGGAATAATAAAGCGGAAATCATCGCGGGTCTGCAAAATAAACGAAACCGAAACGTAGCAGCAGATAAGCCCCACCAGCAACTTCAACCCCGTGATGAGCGATTGATTCAGACCCACCACATTCGAGTTGATAAAAATATCCGCCACCTGTTGTATCAGGTACCCCAACGCCAACGATACCAGAATCCCCACCAATACGCCGAAGAACAGCCCGGACATCGCCGCGAGATTCTTTTTCTTAAACAGAAAATCGGCTAGAATCAGCCCTATTGCCAGAACCACGGCGCTGAACATCGCCACCCACGGCCAGACGCCATTACTGACATTCACGGATAGATATGCCAACGCAACGGCCGTTACCAGAACCAGAAAAAAAAATCTCAGAAGATTCAGAATCATAACAACTCCATGACGACAATATCTTTGGCCCGCACCATTATTGTCAGTCCGTCTTCAGCCAACTTCATTCGCACGGGAACCAGTGAGATATTGAGTAGCGCGTCAGAACCGCAACGAAGCAGTGCCGGCGACACAACGAATAATTTCCCGCTTCGCGGAAATAACGAATATTCTGGCCTGCGGCCAAAAAAGGAAATATTGCGGCATCCACCGCAAAACACTATGAAAAGTCAGACCATACACTTCTCGTTAAAATAACAAGGAGTTGACCGTTAGTAGTACAGGACTATTTTACCGCAGAGTACCGGGAATGAACAATTGGCCAATGGCGAGCATCGTCTGGTGTGACACCGCAGTGTATCGGAGATTTCCAAAAGTGATGGACCTGTCACTTCAACGCGCCCGTTACAACCACCGCGCATGAAGCGGCAGTTTGAGATGGACCACATAAGGAGGGCACACAATGGTGTGACTGCTCTGAATGCGGGCCAGATAAGCGGCCAAATCTTTTTCGCCAAAGCGGGTCAAAAACTCGCGACCAGCTGTGTGGTTCAATTTGTGAATTGCAGCAATAAGTTCTGACTTGTTCATCAGCGAATCCTTTCGCTTGTCGGAACATGCCAGACGCACATTCCGATATTTAGATATCACTGCCCGACCCGTCACTTCCATTGACAGAATTTCAAGCAACGTATGTTAATCGGACAAACATCTGAAAAACTTTAATTTATTTCTGGTTTTTTATGACAGAATCGCGGCTTCTCTCAGCAGAACCATTCCACCTTGCCACATTGTCCTATAATATAGCTCTTTTGGAATTAATGGTGGCATAATTGCACTTCGCGGCAACGGATATGGAATTCTTCTAATAATAAAGCAGGTATAAAAAACGCTTTCTTGCATTGTTTTCTATTTTCTCCAAACTACTGGCACACACTTTATTGTGGTGTAGACATTCCTGTCTGCCGACTGCGATAGCCTGCATGAGTTGGATGATGGCCAATCGGCTGTCACCATGCGGGTTAATCTTCAAATATTTGTCCGTCGGGTTTGGCTGGCTGAACCACAATGGAGCCTGGTTGTGTTGGGCAGGCCTGTTCACACATACCGCACCCGACGCATCCGCCGGGTTTAATCAAAACCCGCCCGGTGGTTTCACTTACGATCATGGCCTGCTCGCCAATGGGGCAGGCTTCCAGACACAGGCGGCAATCCTCCCCGTGGTTACGCAGGCAAGAATTGTGATTCACCACCGCCAATCCCATGCGAATCTGAAATTTATCAACCAGAGTCAGCGCGCCGGTAGGACATATCTTCATACAAGCTTGTTCATCACAGACCACGCACGGTGCCAGCGCGGGCACAATGTAGGGAAAACCACCACCAACCTGGGCTGTGGAATCAATTTGAATACACTTGACCGGACAGGCCTGTGCACATTGCCCGCAGCGGGAACAGAGTGTCTCAAATTCATCGCCGGGTTTAGCTCCGGGTGGCCGTAGAAATACGGTTGGTTCCGGCCGGTATGGAAAAGGGGGTAGCTCTTCGATGGGTTCAGAAAATGTACCGGAAAATTTTCCCTGCAGGGCACTGGTCATCGGTTCAACGCGGCGTTCCACCAGATGGGCCAAGGGGGCCATTGCATCGCGGAAAGCCTTGGCGAAAAAGTCGCGTCGGCCCGGGTCCACGGGAACGTCCGTTTGGGATAGTGAAGGATTTTCCGAAGAATCAGCCATAATCAGAGCAATTATACCGCATGATGCTCCGATAAAAAATGGCGGTATTTATCGCGTATACGAAAAATAAAACCGACATTATTTTTAATTGAAACTCAGTCTCAATTACATTATATTTAAGATCGCGGGCCTGTGGCAGGCCAATGGTATACCAACATGGTTTGCCCTCACGGACTTTTGGTGGTACTTTAACCCTTCGCGCGGCACGGTATGGATGGGTCGTCAATGCAGTCAAAGGCAAACGGTTTCACTTGCGATCAGGATCGCGGAATGACTCCCTTGCCGGGACAAGCTGGCCCGCCAATGGACAATCAACAAGCGTCAAAGCCACTTGAACCTGCGCTGCCTGGCTCTGTTTCGTCCGGTCCCAAAGTTCTTTCCATCTGGAAACTCATGCTTCTGGTCATGGGGCCAGGCCTGGTGGTCATGCTTGCCGATACTGATGCAGGCAGCGCTATTACCGCGGCACAAAGCGGGGCGCAATTCGCGTACAAATTGCTTCCATT
>JAJYPG010000034.1 GCA_021795535.1 Planctomycetota bacterium | reverse complement strand
TTTTCGCATTCTGGCTCTGATCCGCAAGGAACTCATTGCCATATTCAAAGACCCGCGCAGCAGGTTTGTCGTGCTGGGGCCGCCGATATTGCAGATGATTGTTTTCGGTTATGCCGGTACCTTTGATCTGAATCATGTTCCGTATGTACTCGTGGATCAGAGCCACTCCAGTGAATCGATGTGCTTCATCAGCCGGATGAATGGTTCGGGCATTTTTACACGCGTGGCCACCGTGGGAAATATTCAACAGGCCAGACCCATACTGAATTCCCGCCAGACCTTGTTAATCATCCAGATTCCCCGGCATTTTCAGCGCGATCTTTTGACAGGTCAGACTGCTCAACTGCAAGTGATTGCCGATGGACGTAATTCCAACACGGCGGGGCTGGCCATTGGCTATCTCACGGAAATACTGGATCAATTCAATGCAAATTTTCTGAAAACACATTTCAGAGGCGTGCCGCCGCCCGCGGTCTTGCGCATCCGCTCCTGGTTTAATCCGGATTTGTTGTCCCGCTGGCAGATCGTCCCGGCAATGATCGGGCTGATTACCATGCTGGCGGTGATCATTCTGACCGCCATGTCGGTAGCGCGGGAGCGTGAACAGGGCACGTTCGATCAACTTCTGGTCACACCATTTACACCACTGGAAATCATGGCGGGCAAAACCATTCCACCCATTCTGGTGGGTCTGGGGCAATCAGCGGTTATTTTTGTTATTGTGCGGTATTGGTTCCAAGTGCCATATTACGGCACCGTGGCGGCGATTGTTCTGGTCTTCATCATTTTTATAATTGCGGCGGCAGGCTTGGGTTTGTTGGTATCTTCCATATCCTCCACCATGCAGCAGGCCCTGCTGGGCACATTCGTGCTGGTGATGCCATGCTCCTTATTGTCCGGCCTGGCCACGCCGGTATCCAACATGCCCAAAGTCGTACAGGATATTACCTTGATTGATCCACTGCGTTATGACGTACAAGCGGTACGGGAAGCATTCCTGCAGGGAGCCGACGTTCATCAGCTTTTACCGGAACTCATTCCCATGGCCATCATCGCCGTTGTTACGCTCATGACCGCATCCTGGCTGTTCCGAAAGATTCATTAACGCCCCAACAACGGCAATGTATAATTGTTGATTGGCGCGTTGGTTTGCGACTTATTTATTCATAAGGAGTTATGTCTCAAAATTTACTTCCCCAGCTCCCACTAGCCCACCATCTGAATTTTGGGAAGCGATAGCGGAATTCCCTGGGCACAGGTACTCCTTGGATTTTCGCCACTGCTTCGCCGTTGACATGCTTGCAACGGCCAGTTGTCGTAGGTAAGCTCCGTTGGCAATTAAAGCAGGATTTTGAAACATGGCGGCAAAGTGGATTATTGGTCGAGCTGGTACGGGTAAGACTGAGTATTGTCTCTCCGCGATGGCTCGTGAATCGCAACGCCAGCCACTCGGCCCACCCATTTACATGCTGGTGCCGGAACAGGCCGCGTTCATGACTGAACGGCGGCTTATCACACGCAACAACAGTAATACCTCCGGAAGTTTCCGCATACGGGTGGTCGGTATCAAGCGGTTCTGCCGTCTTATTGCCGGCGAATCAGGTCTACCTGATTTACCGGAAATAACGCCGGTTACGCGTATTGTTCTGCTGACACAAACGCTGCGGCAATGCCACGACCAATTGACCATATTCAAGACCTGCGCCACCCAACCCGGTTTTCTTCGCACGCTGGATGCCATGCTTGCCGAATGGGAGCAGAATAATCAGACCGCTCAATCCATGCGAGCGCTTGCCACGAAAAGCTCCGCGGACCCGGTGCTGGTCGCCAAGCTCACCGATATGGCCCTGCTTCTGGAAACGTGGGATACGCTGACAATGGGCCAACTGCTTGATGGCCAGCGCCTGCCCAGCCTGGTTGCGGATAAATTGGCCACCGGCAATCTGCTGGAAAATTCCCATGTTTATGTCGATGCGTTCAGTTCCATGAATGCTTTGGAAATGCGGCTTCTGGCGCAAATTGCCCGCACCGCCGCCAGCCTGACCATCACACTTCTGGCCGACCCGGCCAGTGCGCGAATCACCAATCCCAATCTGCCGCTTGATTCCCTGGATTTGTTCCATCGCACGGAATTGCTCTATCGGCGGATTTCGCAACAGCTTCAGCAGGCGGGGGCACAAATGGCTCCTTCGCTTTATTTAACGCAGTCACACCGGCTTCAGTCCCGCCTGCTTAAGCGGATGGAAACTGATCTTTGGCAGGGGCCGGCTAATCCGTCAGATCATGCCGCGCCTGTGTCAACTGTCCCGGATGCCGCCACAGACGAAGCTGTTGAACTCTGGAGCGGCAGCGATCCGGAGTCCGAAGTATTGGCCGCCGCACGGTATATTCAGCGGCGTGTGGCCGACGGTTTGCGATACAGGGACATAGGCCTGGTGGTGACCGATCTGACAAAATATGAAGAGGCTGTTTCACGCATTTTTCTTGCCCGCAATATTCCCCATTTTATGGATCAACGGCGTCCTCTGGCGCATCATCCTCTGCTGGAATTGCTGCGTGGCGCCATTACCCTGGCAAACCGCAAATTTGTCCGTGCGGATGTTCTAGGGTTCGTGAAAACCCGATTGGCGGGCGTAGCCCCATCCGATGCATTCGCCATGGAAAATTACATGCTCGCTCATGGAATTGATGGCGATGATCTTTCCCGCGCCTGGCAATGGCAGACGCTGCCCGCCGATCCTGATGCCGCAGCGCCTCGGTTATACCAGAGCAGTGAACTTACCGCCGCAAACCGGGCACGACAGGCCATTCGCACGGCCCTTGAACCGTGGCTGAACATGGCGCGACCCGCCGCCGACCCTACCAGTACGTCAGGTCTGGCTGGCGGTGGTCAGTTTGCCGACGCCTTGCTGGAATTGCTTTCGCGTCTGGCCGTGAAGGAAACCCTGGAAGACTGGATGACCGCGGAACGTTCCGCCGGCGTACCGGAATTGGCCCAAATTCATGAGCAGGCCTGGGAACAAACCCACATGGTACTGCTGGAAATGCGGCGACTTCTTGCCGACAGCCCCATGTCCCTGACAGATTTCGGCCAACTCCTGCTTTCCGCTTTGCAAACCCTTACACTGGGCCTTGTTCCCCCCGCACTGGATCAGGTTCTGGTCAGTTCCGCGCAGCGTTCGCGGCATCCGGAATTGCGCGAAGTGATTGTGCTGGGAGCCATTGAAACCCAATTCCCCAAAGTGGATGCGGAAGACCCCATGCTGGATAACCGCCAGCGGAGGTTTCTGAATTCCATCAGTCACGGCTGCGTGAATCCTGGCAGTGATGAATCCCTTCTGCAAGCCCGGTTTTTTGATTATGTTGCCTTCACCCGCGCCAGTGAAAAACTCATTGTCAGTTGGCCGGAAGTTGACACCCAAGGCTCAACCACGGCGCGCAGCTTTTATGTGGAACAACTGGAAAAATGGCCGGGCGTAAAAAACAGAAAAATTTCACGTGGGGCGGCTGGTCTGCTGGAAGCAACCGATACACGTGATATTCTTGATGCCGTGGTGCTCGCCCTGGCTGATGCCCGCGGAACGGCGGGGAAAAATCTCAATGGCGAAACTGCCGGAAATATCGCTGCCGCATACTCTGTGCTGTGGAACCAGACCGCAGGGCCTATGCGGCACTTGATTCAGCAGTCTTGGCGCGGCCTGGCCGGCAATTCCGCGACAACTCTTTCGGAACAATCCAGACGGCAATTCGCCGCGAATTTTTCCGGGATCAGCGTAAGTCAGTTACAGACGTTCGCCGCCTGTCACCTTAAATATTTTCTGCAATACACGCTTGGTCTGCGACCGCAGTCGCAGCTTGCCCTTGATCAGATTACCCTTGGGCAAATTTATCACCGGGTTATGGAGCAATTTTACCACGGTATTATCTACGATCCCGTCCATGAAAACGCCTCCTGGCCGAACTGGTCAAGGGGGATGCTTGTCAGTCGCCTGACTGCCGTGATGCATGAAGTGTCGCTTACGCTTGAGAAAGAGCTTTTTGCCCGGCAACCTGAAACTCGCTCCATGTTCACCACAATTCATCGCAATTTACTGCTTCTGCTGGAGGCGCACCGTCGGGCCGCCATGCAAAACCCTTTCCGTCCCTTCGCGGTTGAAAGTGGCTTTGGCACCTATCGCGATACCGAGGGCAAGCCCGGGTTTGAACTTGACCTGCCCGACGGAACCAAGGTTCCTGTTCTTGGCAAAATAGATCGGCTGGATGCCGCTCCGGATGGAACCGCTTTTTTGCTGGATTATAAATCTTCAACCGGGCATAACTTTAATGCTTTGTGGATGAAAGAGGGTTTGGAACTGCAACTTGTCTGTTATCTGCTGGCCCTGGAGGGAACGACTCTGCCCGACGGCTCAAAAATTAAACCAATCGGTGCGTTTTATCAAAATATGAAACCCAAGGCCAATGGCCAGAAAAAAGATGGCGAACTGATTTACCCGATGGATGATCAATTTTATAAAGACGCTCGGCCACGGGGACTGTTCAACGACAACTACGCCAACATTCTGGAGACAGGTGAACTTGGTGTGCAGTCCGGTAAATGGTTTCCCATGCGTTACACCAATGGCGGCACGGTACACAAAGGCGGCGGCCATGATGGCGTTCCAGCAGATCAATTTCCGAAATTACTTGAGCTTGCACGGCAAACCATGCGGCGACTCGCCACCGAAATGCGCGCCGGTCCACTTGCCCCCAACCCCTATCGGAAGGGTAAACAAACCGCCTGCGGTCAATGTGACCTCAAAAGTCTTTGCACCTTTGATCGCCTGTATGGCCATTATCGGGGAATTTCCGGCGTATCCGGGAAAGAAGCGATTGCCGTGGTGCTTGGTTTGAGCAATGACGCCGGAGCTGCGAATGATGGGGGAAACGATTAAATGCCACCGGATTTTACAGATGTGCAAAAAATTGCAATATGCCATCGCCAGGGCGCATTGATGGTGGAAGCCGCCGCCGGGTCGGGCAAAACCACTGTCCTTTCCCAGCGTTGCGCCAGCCTGGTGGCGGATGGACCGGATACCGCGGACATTTCCGAATTGCTGGTGGTGACTTTCACGCGTTCCGCTGCTGCGGAAATGCGCAGTCGCATTGCCCAGGCCCTGCGTGCCCGGGCTTATACCGCCGGAGGCAATCAGCGGCTCTGGCGGCAGGCGGCCCTGGTGGATCAGGCACAAATCTGCACATTTGATGCCTTTTGTGTGTGGCTGGTGCGGACTTACTTTACGCAATCCGGCCTGAATCCCGACTTTTCCGTAATGGATGAAGTGGAAGCCCAGCTTCTTTTTCTTGAAACATTTCGCCAGACGCTTCGTTCCTGGCTTGTCCGCCAGGATGAAAGCGGCAAAACTTTTGCCCGCATTTTTGACCAATGGGCCGATTCTTCCTGCGAAAAAATGGAAAACCTGGTCAAGCCCATTCGGTCCATCATGGAAACCCTCCCCGATCCCGAAACCTGGGCCAAAGAGGCAGCCAATAACATCAGTGGGATGGCCGAATGGACCAACTATTACAAAATCCAATTGGCCCGCGTGGCCGAGCAGTTGGATGGCGCAACCGACAACGCGACATACAATGCGGACCCCAAAAAGATCATGGGCGAGGCGCTGATGACCGCCCGCGATTCGGTGCGCGGGGCAATCCAGTCTCTTGACCGGGCCGGGCCGGTTGGCTGGGACCAGGCTGTTGCAAAACTGACCGCCATTCCTTTTCGCGAGGAGCGATGGAAATTGACGGCCAGGGAACCGGATTATGACCAGGCGAAGGAATTTAGAACCGGCACCTACACAATCTGCAAGCAGGCTTTCCTGGAACTTCGCAAGTCCGTGATTCTTGCTTCCAGCGAACAAATTCTTACTGATGCCGCTGAATTAAAACAATTAATCCCCATTCTTGTCCAATTCACACAGGATTGCCGCACGACCTTTTCGCAGGCTAAAAAAGCCAACAATCAACTTGATTTTTCCGATATTGCCCATAGCGCTCTGGCCGCACTCAAACCCGCCGCCCGCGGAGAGCTGCCCAATGCCCTGGGCCAACTGGTTCACCAACGCTTCAAACATATATCGGTAGATGAATATCAAGATGTTAATCCGCTCCAGCAGGAACTTCTCCGGCGGCTAAGCCCGCTTCTTCAGACCGACGCAAACACCGATATTCCGGGCAGCTTTTTCGGTGTGGGCGATGTAAATCAGAGCATCTACGCCTTTCGCGGCAGTGAACCGGCCATTATGGAAAAGGAGTGCCTTCGTGGCCGCACGCTACCCATGATCGATAACTTCCGCACGCTGCCCCCTTTAATTGATGCGCTTAATTTTATTTTTCAGCCGTTGCTTAAAAAAGTGGGCGAGCCAGCAGGTGATCCCTCTCTTGTGCGGACCACCGCGCCACTGCTGAAAGCCGGCCGTGCTTTAGCCTCCTGGGACCCTGCCGTTCTAAACGGAAGCCCGGTGGTTCTGCATGTCATAACATTGCCACCAGGAAATAACGCCGCCCATATTCCGGACGATACCCGCGCGGATGAGAACGATAGTGGCAATGACTCCACCGAATCTGCTTTGCCGGGAGATGCCACCCTTGCTGAATTGGATAACACACAGCGCGAAGCCTGCCTGGTGGCGGGGGAAATTCAAGCCCTTTTTGCCGCAAAACGAACCATCACGGATCGTCCGGGCCATACCCGCCCTTTGCGGTATTCAGATATTGTTGTGCTGATGCGGTCCATGGCGACCACCGCCTCGATCTTTACCCGCACCCTGCAGGATTTTGCCATACCCGCCATCGCCAACCTCCGTACAGGATTTTTTGAATCGCAGGAAGTGATGGAAACACTTGACCTGCTTCATGTGCTCAACAATCCCGCGCAGGATATTCCCCTCGCGTCCGTCCTTCTCGGCGGTTTCGGCGGTTTTTCACATGATGAATTGTTTCAGATCAGAAACGCTTTTCCAGATCACCGGAATATTCCCTTTCATCGCGCTGTGTGGGAATTCGCCCAGCGAGCCGCCGCCGACCAGTCTGTGCAACGTTTCTCACAGATTCATGGCCTTGCCAACCGGGATGATTGCGATTTAGCCGTCAGACTTCAGGCCATGCTCACCCGGTTGGAAGCATGGCGGCAACGCATACACGCCCTGGGTGTTGCAGCCGGCTTGGCCCATATTTTTCAGGAAACCAATCTGTTTTCCCGCGTGCTGGGCCAACCCTACGGACCACGCCGCATCGCCAATCTCAAACTGCTGCATCAAAAGGCGGTTGCCTTTGGCGGCTTTCAGGCTCATGGACTTTCTCACTTCACGGAATTTATTCAAAAAGTACGCGACGAACGCGATTACGGCGAGGCTTCCCTGTCAGATATCAATGCCGTGCAAATTATGACCGTTCATGGCAGCAAGGGGTTGGAATTTCCCATCGTTTTCATCGCCGGCCTGGGCAGAAAATTCAATCCAAAGGATTCGACCGGCCATCTAGTTGCCAGCGCGGAAAAAGGCGTGGCTCTGCAATTATTCGATGAATCATCACAAAAATTCCACAAAACTCTGGACTGCAACCTTATTTCTGAACAAAAAGTGCAACGCGCACTGGATGAAGAAGCCCGCATTTTATATGTCGCCATGACCCGCGCCCGCGATCACCTGGTTCTGGTGGGACACGCCACGGAAAAAGAGCAGGACGCCTGGACCAAATATTCCGCATCCGAAGGTAAAAAAAAGGCCGTCAATCCACTGAATTGGCTCGGCCCCATCTTTCAGGGTTATCAGAAACCAGACGCTTCAATACAACCTGTTCTATTGGAAATTGCTCCGCACACCATTGATGAGTTCCGCATTCCACAAGCCGAAGTCCGGAATGCCGGCGATGATACCAGCGCATATCCAGACCCGTTGGGCCAAATGCTGCGTTATGAAGCTCTTTCTCCGGATTCATCTTTAACCGCAAGTGCCGAATTAAACTCTGTTCTTCAGCGTGCCACCAAACCGTATGAATTTACCGGCTTAACCCGCCTGCCCGCGGTTTGCACTGTCAGCCAGCTAAAAAGTCATGCTGGAGAGAATGCGATCACCGATGAAAATCCGTCTTTGCCGCTTATTTCCCCAGCCGCCATGGCTGGCCCCATCGCTCCGCGCGTATCTTTGCCAGTACCGCAGCAGGCCGGTGGTTCAGCTGCCGCCGCTCTTGGCTCACTGACGCACCGCGTGCTCCAATGGATGGACTTTTCCCGGGACCCCACTCACGAAGCGGTCCAACAGCAGATTGCCGCCATGGTTCAGGCCGGGCGTTTTTCCGCCGCCGAAGCCAACGCCATCGCGGTCGATCAACTCACCTGGTTCCTCGGCACGCAGACAGGCCGCCGTCTGGCT
>JAJYPG010000033.1 GCA_021795535.1 Planctomycetota bacterium | reverse complement strand
TCCAATATATGGCAACCCCGCGCTGCGGAAATTGGCATGTCGCTGGAGAATTTTTTCCGAGTGGCCGGCGATCTGCATAAACTGGGGGTTATTGGCCGCTTTTCCACTTTTCTGGAGCATGTTAAAACGCTCTCCACCGGTGAAAATGTTACACGGTACAATGCGCTGTTTCACTGGGCGGTGCCACCGGGCCGCGAAATTGAGGCAGGGCGCCAGGTGGGGCGTTTCCATATTATGACCCACGCTTATTGGCGGGAAGGGGGGGCGGAATTTGGCAATGTAAATGTGATGGGTGTCGCTCATGGTAAAGACAAAGACCTGATTCTTGCCCACAAGGCCGCCATGGACCGGCACCTGGAATCGGTGGGCATTCATGTTTCCTACACCAATGTTTTCTGGGGCGGGCGGAGTGAAATTAAACCCAGCGAAATTGCCCCGGCGGCCTACCGCGACTGGTGCCGCAGCGTGGGACTGGACCCGAAGGCGATGCTGGCCTGAAGCCGGATTATGCGCCTTATGATTAATGCCGCGATACGCTAAATAAGCATTGCGTAAAGTGATGAAACAAAGGTGAAATTGTCATGACTTTTTGCGTGGTTGTAACGGAAGGATTGGAGGAAGCGCCTCTGGCCTGGCTGAAAAATCAGGTTCAGTTGGTGGAATCAAGCTGGAAAAACCCGCGACAATTGTGCCAGGACCTCGCCGTGGCTGATGCGCTAATTGTCCGTACCTATACCCGTGTGAATGATGAGTTGCTTTCCGCGGCCCCAAAACTTCGTGTGGTGGGCCGGGCGGGTGTGGGTCTGGAAAACATTGATCAGGCCGCATGCGCCCGGCGTCATGTTCAGGTGGTTTCCACCCCTGGAGCCAATATGCACGCGGTATGTGAATATGTGTTTAATTTAATTTTTCATCTCGGTCGCCCGCTGTCGCATATTCCCGCCCCCATTGCGGGTGATGAATTTTATTCGTACCGAAAAAAAATACGCGGGCTGGAATTGCATGGCAAAACCATGGGGATTCTGGGCATGGGTCGCATTGGCCGGGCGGTGGGCCGCGTGGCGCAGGCCTTTGGCATGAATGTTATTTACAACGATCTGGTGGATGTTGCAGCCCAAGTGGATTTTCCCGCTAAAAGCGTGACCAAGCCGGAACTTTATGCCCAGGCGGATATTCTGACCATTCATGTCAGCCATGTTCCGGACAACCATCACCTGATTGCCGCCCCGTCCCTGCAATTGATGCGGCCCAACGCCATTCTGGTTAACACCGCTCGCGGCGAAGTGGTTGATGCGGCCGCTTTGGCCACGGCGCTTAAGGCCGGCGGACTTGCCGGTGCCGCCATTGATGTACATGACCCGGAGCCGCCGCCGGAGGATTATCCGCTCTGGGGTTTGAAAAATCTGATTCTGACTCCGCATCTGGCAGCGCGCACGCAGGGCGCGATGGACGCGATGAGTTGGGTGGCGCGAGATGTGGTTGGAATTCTGCAAAAGACGGATAATAATTATAGAAATATATAGATCATCACATTAATTGTATGGAAGGTGGCCGGTTGGAAAACATGAGGTGACGGATTTTGCGGGTTGGGCCATGACCGGGGCAACCGCCATCGCGTGGTGTCGGTTCGGTATAATGTCGGCAAGCCGACATCGGTTCAATAAAACAGTTTTTTTGTCGGCTGGCTCTTTCCGGAGGTTTCATGGCTGTTCCCAATCCACCGTTGCCCGTCCTGCGTTTCGCCGGTCTGCTGGCCTCCTCAGAGGAAATGCTTGCCGCGGCGCGCAAGGAACTGTCACAATGGTATGGCCTGATAGATGATGTTTCCCCGGCCATTCCCTTTACCTTTACCGACTATTACGAAAATCAGATGGGGCCGGGACTGCTGCGGCAATGGGTTCGCTTCGCCACACTTTTTGCTCCGGAACAACTTGCCAAGTGCAAACTGGAAACCAATATGGCCGAAGTTCTGCTAAGCCGCCAGTTCGCCCAGGGTGTCCGCCGTCCGGTGAATGTGGATCCGGGCTATGTCACGCAGTATAAAGTGGTGCTGGCCACAACCAAGGATCACAGCCACCGGGTTTACCTTTCTGAAGGCATTTATGGCGAAGTGACACTGCACTGGAGTGCCAACCAGTGGACTCCATGGCCGTGGACGTATGCCGACTATAAAACACCACAGGCGACGGAATTTTTCGTTCGTGCCCGGGATTTTTATTTTCAGCAGTTGCAAAAGACCATCGGTGCCCCAGCCCGGCCCGGAGTTTAACCAGCCGGGAGGCTTCAGGCACCTCCGGTTGCGGGCACTGTACAGACCATGCCGCGGGCGGCAAGATAGCGGGAATTCCGCCGCTTGATTCCGGGCTTGCGGGAAAAATATCGTTCAGGAGTTTTCATGTTCGCGGTTGCGGTTGGCTTGCTCATATCATCCTTTCTGCTGAGCCTCGGCGGCACATGGCTGGCGCGGCGTTTCGCGGGGCATCTGGGCATGATAGACCATCCCGGTGAGCGAAAAGTTCACCAATCAGCCAAGCCGCGCAATGGCGGCATGGCCATTTTCTGGGCCATAGCCATTCCCGTGCTTGCGGGTGTGGCCCTGGCCGGTCCCTTGGGGCATAAACCGTATGGCAAATGGCTTCCGCAATCTGTGAAAATTCATCTGGCGGGCCTGATCGCACACCGTGGGCTGGCGTTATTGCTTATTTTCTGCACGCTGGCAATTCATCTGCTGGGCCTGATGGATGACCGCCGCGCTTTGGGACCCAAAGCCAAATTGTTCTGGCAATTTCTTATAGCTGGAACACTTATCGCTGGCGGAGAATTTCTGCATACTGGCGGCTTTCGCATCCTTACCATTCTGGACCACAAAATGGTTGGGGGACTTTTTGTTTCCAGTCTCGCCAGCGCCTTTTGGCTGGTTTTGCTGACCAATGCCTTTAATTTTATGGACAACATGGATGGCCTTTCGGCGGGTGTGGCGGGCATATGCGCTCTGATGTTTTTTATTGCCGCAATTCAGAGTCATCAGTGGTTTATCTGCGGTCTGCTGCTGGTGTATATTGGCTCGGTGCTCGGTTTTCTCTGTTTCAATTTTCCACCATCCACTATTTTTATGGGTGATGGTGGAAGTATGGTGCTGGGATTTTTCCTTGCCGCGCTTACCATTCGCACCACTTATTACCTCACTCCCGGACGCTGGTACAGCGTGTTTATGCCCCTGGTGGTTACCGCAGTGCCTATTTATGATCTGGTGGTGGTCAGTCTGGTGCGGCTGCGCCGCGGACGCAGCCCCATGACCGGCGATACCAATCACTTTTCGCATCGCCTGACGCGTCACGGTTTTTCACAACGTGGAGCGGTTCTGGTTATTTACACCGTTACACTGGCCAGCGGACTTTCCGCGCCGCTGCTGGCAGCGGCATCCAATACCATGGCAATTTTGATTGCCGCTCAGTGTGTCAGCATTCTGTTGATTGTCGGAATTCTTGAACAGGTGGGAGATCACACCAAATGAAACAAACGACGATACCATTTGCGTCCAAATCATCGGAGGTAAAATCGTCGGATTGGCAACATGGGGAATCCTCCACATGGCGAATAGCCTTGGGCTGGATCGTGCTGGTAGGGTTGCTGCTTCTGTTGTGCCTGCGGCTGACCATCAATGAACCAATTGAAGATGGTGCTTTTCTGGGTTCCAGTTCCGGCATGGGAGCCTTTACCGCACAGGGCTACTCTAGTCCCGGCCCCCTGACAATTTTGACCTGTGCGGTCTGTTCTTTTTGCCTTAGCATTGCGGGAATCGCGGGCACTTTACGCATCAGCCGCGAAAAATTGTGGCGGCTTGCGGGAATTTTATTGCTCTGCGGCTGGGCAACCGTTTCCGCGTTGCACGCATCCAATAAATTTGCCGCCATGACGGGCGTCTTTGATCTCTCCATGGGTATCCTATCCGGCTGGACCATGGCGGTGGTCTGCTATTCAGATCGGCGGCGGCAATTCGCGGCAAGCATTCTTGTGGGCCTGCTTGCCGTATTATGCGCCAAAGGCTTTTACGAAAAATACTATGAGTTGCCCACCACGCTGCACTATTTTTATCATCATAAAGCCGCCTTTTTTGCCCACATGGGATGGGGGCCGGAAAACCCGAATGTAATACTCTTTGAAAGCCGGATAAAATCGCAGGCGGTCACTGGTTTTCTTATCCTAAGTGATTCGTTTGCCGAGGTTCTGCTGCCGCTGAGCCTGCTCTGCCTGCCGCTGTCATTGTTTCTTTTTTTCCGCCGTGGAAAATCCGCGACAGTGCCAATTCCAACGGTGTCGGGTATGCGGAAAGGCCATGCTGTCATCGCGCCAAAAACGTTGTCGGCTAAACAGGATATTCCACCCGCCATTATTCCGGGGATTCCCATTCTGCTGCTGTTTATCGGTTCTTTGGCTGTGCTGGTCTTCACGCTATCCAAGGGTGGAATGGCTTCTGAAGCGATTTGCCTGTTGATTTTTCTCTTGGGTTGGCTGGGCCGACACTGGCTGAAAAATCACCGTTGGCATACGGTAATAGCCGCTGTGCTGGTGGTACTGACGATAGCTGCCGGAATTGTAGGCTGGGGGTTGCGCCACCATGGTCTGCCCACCAAAGACCTGCTTTATCGCTGGCAATATTGGACCGGGGCGGTACGCATGGTTGAGCGTCATCCGCTGCTGGGCGTGGGCCTGAATAATTTTGGCTACTACTACACCCGTTATAAGCTTCCATCCGCGCCGGAAGATGTAAAAGACCCGCACAATCCGCTGGTGCGTCTGGCCAGCGAGGCTGGCTTGCCTGCGGCGTTGCTGTGGGGATTGCTGGTACTGGCCGCGTTTGTGGCGGTGGTGGCCAAACCCGAACAGGAATCAACTGATGCCAATATCCCAAAGGCAAAGCATGTTTTCCCCGCCCTTTTCGCCTTGTTTGCCGTTACATGGTGGATGCTGCAAGCCACAATTACCGCCCCAGCCAGAGGCGGCCCTAATGAGTGGACGTTCATTGTTCTGATGGCCGGCATTTATGCGGGCGTGGGCTTTCTGGGGATGGTGTTGGCCAATGGTGCCTGGGTCTTTCTAACCAGTGAACAAAAGCGCGTTGCCATGCTGGCACTCGCCTTGGGCGGTTTGGGAATGTGTCTGTACGACCAGATCAACCTGGCACTGGTAACCGGTCCGGTCGCCATGCTGCTTTGGATGGGGCTGGGCACCGCGCAGCCGCGGGGAAATGAATTGTCCGAAATTAAAATTGCAGGCCTGCGGTTTGCACCGCATAAACCCGCCGGTATTCTGCTGCGGCGTACAGGCCTGGCGGCATTATGCCTGGCCACCACAGCGTCGGCCTGTTTGATCTGGCTGCCGACGGAATTTAACGCCTTGCCGATGAATCCCGCACCTTGGCAAAAGGCCTATCGCATTGCCGTCTCCACGCACAACGCACAGGCCGCGCTTGCGGCGGCGAAACAAGTTTTGCGTCGCAAGCCGCGTTCGCAGGTCTGGCTGGGCCGCAAAATAAAATGGGAAATTGATTTGCGACAAAATCCGCGGGCTGATGTTTTGCGGCTGCTGGCCCTCAACACCACCAATGCCCGTGTGCGTATTGGCTATGCCATGACCGCCCGCTCCGGACTGACTATTCCGGAACGAATTTCCCAATTGCGTCTGGCCCTGCAGCTCAACAGTGATCTGCCGAAGAAAGAACTCACGCGGCTTAACCCGGCTGAAGTTCGCAATATTCAGAAGGAAATTGCCATGCTGAAAATGGAAGTAACTTCTCCGGCCACGCGGTAATAAGCCTATACGATATGGAATGAAGATTTGCCGACAATGCTTACACCATGAGCGGCACTATACCGCCAGTCTGATAATTCCAATTCACTTTCAAATAGCCGTCAGGAGGCCGCAGAATATCCTTGTATGGAAAAAATATGATCCATGGTTGCCGTTTGTTCAGGTTCCGCGTGAACAAAGCTGCACGATAAATACTTCCATGTTGCGTTTCTGATCGCCCAGACTGGTTTTGGCTCCCATATCCGCCGCCAGCAGCGCTGCGCTTACTCTTTTGCTGCCGCTAATGCCCCAGCGTTTGGCCAAGGCAATGGTTGCGGTTGCGCGTGGCCAAAGACGCAGATCCGAGCTGATTTGTTGTTCGGAAATGCGGCGATCAAGCATTTCCCGTGACCGAAGCACCTGGCCGAGCCAGTAAAATATCGCCCCGACCAGACTGTAGCCAATTTTGCTGTCCATCTGCCAGAGTTCGTCATGGGTGGCCAGAGCGGCGGCGGCATTTCCAGCGCTTAGGGCGTCAATAAGTGCCCAGACCTGTTGTTCATGTTGAAATCCAACCAAAAGGTCCACCATTTCAGGCGTGATGGCTGGAGCGTTCAAGGCATAAAGGGAGAGTTTGGCCAGTTCGCCATCCAAGCGAGAAAGATCGGGGCCTACCAGCTCCAGCAGCAGAGCTGCGGCGGGCGGTGTGATGGCTTTTTCGTATGCCGATTTGCCGCGCCGCGTCAGCCAGCCGGTGACATCGGCCGGATCGGGTGGTTCGCACCAGCGGATGGCACCCTGTGGCTGAAGGCATTTGTGCAGCCTGGTGGTGGCGAGCCATTTGTTACAGACCAGCACCAGCGTACTGTTTTCGCTGGGCGCTTGGGCATAGCGGAGCAGCAGTTCGCGTGCTGTTCCGGAGGATGAACTGGTCGCATCCTGGGTATCCGCCGTGTCATCGTCTGGGGTTTCATCATATCCATCACTGTCGCGTGAAGCACCAGCGCGAAAAAGACCGTCCGCAGGTGAAACCACCACCATTTTTTTTTGGGCAAACATTCCCGCCGTGCGGCACTCATCCAAGACCGTGGTAATACTGGCGGTGTTATCCAGCGAGACAAGACCCATGCCAGAAGTCTCGCGGCCAAAGACTGCGGCACGAATTTGTTCGAGTTCCTGACGGCGTAGAAAATGCTCCTCGCCGGTAATCACCATCACCGGGCAGAGCTTGAAAGGTACATTGGCGCGTTTTTCCCTGGCCACAGCGTTTTTTCCTCTGGACTAATACCGGAACAAATACCGGTGGTCAAAGGATAACCCAAAACTCCTCGAGCATAAACCCACCTGGGGTGGAGTCAACACTTTTGACGCCCACCGCAGCGCTGGTCTAAACTCGTTGGTATGAAGATTCAGAAAACACACCCCATACCCACTCCTTCCAATGCGGCCATCGGTCCGTGGCGGATGATTGTCTGCGATCTGGATGGCACACTTATTTCCAGAACGCACAAGGTTTCCGCGGTAGATCAGGCGGCCATAAAAAAGGCGCGTTCCGCCGGCCTGCACGTAACGATCTGCACCGGACGAAGCACCATGGAAAGTATTGCCCTGTTAAGCCCGCTGGATTTGTCCGGTGAAGGCGTTTTTGTGAATGGTGCAACGGTAAGTGATCTGGCCGACGGGGCCACACGCCTGGCGCGCGGTCTGTCTGCGGAGCTGGTGCTGAAACTGGTCGACTTTTTTTCACATTTCGGCCACGCGGTGTTGTTGCTGGTGGATGCCGCCTCATCTGCCTGCTTGCATTATGTGATAACCAGTCATGGGCCGATTCATGCCGCTACCGAGGAATGGCTGCTGCGCAACAAACTTTCGGCCACGGAGATGAACGAGCATGACGCGTGCCGCAGCGGCACAATTTTGCGGGTGGGAATTGTGGTTGATGTACCGCAAAGCCAGGAGATTACTGACGCCCTGGCCGCACAATTTGGCCGCCAGATTTCATTTCTGGCCCTGCGGGCACCCCTGTTTGATAGCCATGTGATAGAGGTGTTCGGTGCGGAAGTGAACAAATGGAGCGGAATTGAAGTTCTTTGCAACCGCATGAATGTTGACCCGCGAACGGTGGTAACCATTGGCGATGATGTTAATGACCTGCCCATGTTGCAGAATGCGGGCCTGAGCTTCGCTATGGGCAATGCCCTTGATGAAGTAAAAGCCGCCGCCAAACAGATTACCCTGACACAGTCGCAAAACGGTGTCGCGGCGGCCATTGCTGAAGTACTGGCCCAGTGCGCTGGCATGCCATAGGCGGGTAAACCTGGGTACACTTCGCCGTTTGGTCTGCCAACGGGATGCCCGTTTGTACCGCAGGCATCTTGCCTGCCATTGTTGCCTGCGATTTTCTCCATCATATTTTCTCAATGTTATACAGCGCTCCGGCTGATCCATGAAATTCAAGCCGGCCATGTATATCAGATTTGGCCGAAATCCCTGGGGATACGCGATAGGTCGCATTGGGCATTAAATAAAATATCTGGAAACGTAGTTTACGCCGGCCCGGCACACGGACAACAATGTGCCGACGGCTATAGGTCACACGAAGCAGGCCTGCTTGAAAATCAAAATTACGCGGTTCAATGGGGCGGATCACGACTTGATCCATCTGCACATCAATGCCATAGCGCATGGT